>NZ_CAJPGZ010000019.1:0-185953 GCF_905339865.1 Burkholderia sp. BCC1993
CGATGGATTTTTCTTCCACCCCCGCCGATTCGGCCTTCCGGCCATGCCGGAGCACGAGACCGCTTATGGCGCAAAGAACGGACTAGAATGTGAGGTTCTTCGCCTCTTTCTATACGTATTTAATATGCGCCAGCGAATCGCCAAACGCCTCCCCCCCGACGCCGACAAACTGGTCGGCCTGTCGCTTGCGCTCTTCGCCTCGGGCAGTCGCATCGAGGATCGCTTCTGGGAAGCGAAGCTCGATGCGCTGCTCGCCAAGATTGTTCGCAACGGCAACCAGACCACGCTCGACGCAGCACTCGACCATCTGCAGCAGAACCACCCCGACGCCTATGGCGCGCTCGCCGACATGGCCGAGACGCATAGCGAATCGATGGTGATCGAACACGACGGCCAGCCGTACGATGCGCTGCTGGTCGCCGTTCCCGTTCTCGCCTGGACGCGCTACATGATTCCGTCGGGCCCGCTGAAAGGCGACGTCGCCGACGCACTGCGCACGCACCTGCAGGCGCACGTGCTCGCCACCGGCACGCTCGTCGGGCTGGCCCCGTTCCTGTACAGCATCGACCAGTTGCCGCGCCACCACGTCGAGACCTATCGGCTCGCCCAGCAGCTCGCGCACGCGGCGCTCGGCCAGCACGCCGCCAAGCTCAGCTTCGGCGACCTGCCCGAAACCTCACCGATCCTGGCCGACCCGCGCTTCCTGCTCGCCGTCGTCGCCGCGCCGGCCGGCGCACCGCTGTTTCGCTGGCAGGAGGAAGAACACGGCAACCGGATCGAACGCGGCCAGTGTCTCGAGCAATGGACCGCCCAGGGCGGCCCGAACCTGTCGGCTGCCCTGCCCGGCTGCGAGTTCGAATGCCTGCTTCCGGACGCGTACTACTCGGCCTGCCGCGATGCGGACGAGCGCATCCGTCCGCACACGGTCCGAACGGCCATCCGTTATCTTTTCGACACACTTGGTGCGGCACCGCAAGAGCTGCGCGCGGTGGTCGCGGGCTTCGGCGAGCGCCGGATCGACGAGTATCGCGTCGGCTTCACGCGACGTGCCAGCAACGACGTGATCTATGGCGTCGTGTGGCCGCTGTACGGTCGCGAGAACGGTGACGTGTCGATCGACAGCGCGACGCTCGAAGGCGAAGCACCGATCGAAGGGCCGCTCGAAGAGATCGTGAGCCTGTTGAAGGAATGCGGCGTAACCGACGTCCGCCGGCACGCAGGCCGCTTCGAGCCCGAATACTGCGACGACTGCGGCGTGCCGCTCTATGCGGATCCGCTCGGCGAGATCGTCCACGCGGAAATGCCGGAAGACGCATCGCCCGCCCAGCCGCACTTTCACTGATCGTGCACGGCAGGCCCGCTGAGCCTGCCCAACGAAGCCGTTCCCGGTTCCCGCCGGAGCGGCTTTTTTTTCGCCCGCATTTCCCTCACGAGAAATTTCAGACTTTTCCTAATCCTTTCAGCCAAGCAGACATCGTGTAAGGTTTTTGTCATTATCGGATCCAACGCATGCCGACGGCAGCTCAATGACTCACCTTACGGAGGTTGAATATGCGGTTCTTGGTGCTTAACTCAGACGCCGAACGGCGTGACGGACTGAAAGCCCTGCTGCGGCAGATCGACCGTCACGCCAGCATCAACGATGCGCCCGATGGTTTCCAGGCGCGCCGGCTGCTGCGCACCCAGCGTTTCGACCTCGTTGCCATCGACTGGCTGGACGTCGGGCGGCACAGCGAACTCCAGGCGCTCTGCAGCGCCTGCTCGCCGACGCCCGCCGCGGTTCTGATCGACGAATCCACGCCGGAGGCCATCCAGCGCTTCTACAACTACGGCGTCGCGGGCGTGATCCCGCACTCCACACGGCCGCACCTGATCGTGCGCGCGCTCGAAATGGTTCTGCTGGGCGGCCATTACATCCCGCCGATCGCGCTCAGCCTGCTGCCTTCCGCCGCCGCGGCGCGTCACGATGCCCATTTCCAGACGCTCGCCGGATCGCTGCCGCGCCGCCCGCCAAGCAGCCTCCTGTCGCCTAGACAGGCGCAGATCATGCGCTTCGTCCATATGGGCAGCACCAACAAGATGATCGCCCGCACGCTCGGCATCAGCGAAGGCACAGTGAAGATCCACCTCGCCAGCATCTTCCAGCAGCTGGGCGCGGCAAACCGCGCTGCCGCAGTCGCGATCTACAACGGCTGGATGTCGCCGCATCTCGAGGTGCTGCTGGCGAACCGTGATCGTGCAAGCAAGCCCGTCATCGGCGAACGCGGCCCAGTCCCCCTGCGCAAGCAACGGAACGACCGTCCATACCCGCTGCCTGCCGCGAACACCAGCACCCGGGACCTGCCGCTCGCGGCCGAACCGCGGGCGCGGTTTCGGCGCGAACGCTGATCGGACAGTCTCGATATTGCGACGGTCGACATGTGCGGATTCCCACCTTTGATGCTCAACGAGTAATATGGACCCATGGGTTTTCTTTTCACACCGCTTCCGCTCTGGGTTGGCATCGGTGGCTGGATCGCCGCCGTGGCGCTGCTCGTGCTCGCGCTCTGGAATCGTCCCTTCGTCCGGTTGCAGGACGCAACGCTCCAGCACGTGTGGCTCGCGCTCGTCACTGCGATCACGGTGCTCTGGGCCTCGAATGCGTGGCTCGAGGACGGCATCGTCATGCACCTGCTCGGCGCGACGCTGCTCGTCACGCTGTTCGACTGGACGCTTGCGCTGATCGCGATGGGTGCCGTCACGGCCGTCGCCGCGATCGTCTTCGATGCGCCGTGGCAAGGCATCGGCCTCACCTATCTGATCTACGGCGCGCTACCGGTCGCCGTGTCCGCGTTGCTGCAACGCGCCGCGATCGCGTGGCTCCCGCACAACCTCGCATCGTTCATCACCGGCCAGGGGTTCCTGTCACCGGCCATCGCGATCGTCTCGGTCGCCGCGGCCGCGGCCGGTGTCCAGCTCGCGCTCGCGGACGGCGTGCCCGTCGTGATTCCCGCCGGCTATCTGCTGAACACCGCGCTGCTCGCGCTCGGCGAAGCGTGGTTCACCGGCATGGCCACCGCGCTCATCGCTGTCTATCGTCCGGCGTGGGTCACGACGTTCGACGTTCGGCGCTATCGCCTCGGCGGCCCGCGCGCCTGAACGCGCCGGCCCCGATGCGATCGGTGCGCGCGGCGATCCGTTTGCGCAGCGCGGGAGAGTGCAACGCCTACTGCCGCACAACTTTTTTACGCTAAGATTGAACTCCTGCTCTTCATCGGGCATCTATACGTGCCCGATGCCTCATTCGCTCCTCACCAATAACCAGATGGACAGCTCACCTGCCTCGCTCCGGATTTTCCGGGCGCTCGGCAAGCTGGCGGCCTGTGTCGCGGGCCTGTCGCTTGCGCTTCCGGCACCGGTATTCGCCGACCTCCTCGACCAGCGCTCAGAACTGATCAACAAATTCGTCAACGAGATGCATGCCGATCCGATCGTCGCCGATTGTGCGGCGCACGGCAGCTTCATCGCCAGCACGTCCTCGGCCTTCGATCGCGTCGACTTCGCGCCGAACGCGTTCGAAAGCGGCAAGGCGACGATCACGCCGTGGAACGATTCGTTCGATCAGGGCAAGCAGCGCGTGAAGGTCGACAACATCGTTTCCGTGGATGGCCTCGGCGTCCACAGCGACGGCAGCGACCCGACACCGCTGAAATTCCGCTGCGGCTACGTCGGTCAGCAAATGCTTGCGTTCAGCTGGAACGATCCCGTGCCGCCGCTGAAGCCGCGCGTCGAGCGGCCGTCGTCGTCGACGAAGAAGTTCAACGGCAAGTCGCACCGCGGCAAGGTGAAGGCCAAGGCATCCGGCCGCACCGGCAAGAAAGCCGTCGCAACGAAAAAATCCAGCGGCCAGAAGAATGTCGTGAAGAAGAAAACCGCGAAGAAGTCCTGATACGACGGAGCGGCAACGACAGAAGCCAAAAAGCCGGCACATCATGCGACGCGCCGGCTTTTTTCATATCGACGACGATGCGCTTACGCGAACGTCTCGACGTGCACCAGGATTGCCGCCAGCATCGCAGCGCCAAGCGCCGCGCTCCGCTCGCCATTCCAGCCGACCCGCTCGTCGGGCAGGTTCGCGTTGTCCTTGAACGGCATCTCGAGCGTCAGCGACAGGCAGCCGAACTGATGGCCGATGTACTTCGACGCGAGCTTGAGCGCGTCTTCCTTGTACTTGCTCGCCGCATAGCCGTGCTCGGTCTGGAAATCCGGGCTCGCGACCTTGAACGCATCGATGAACGCGGTCTGCTCCCTGCCCTGCTGCTCGGTAAAGCTCGGCAGCATCTCCGAACCCGCAACGAACACGTACGGCAGATCCTCGTCGCCGTGAATGTCGAAGAACATGTCGCAGCCGATCGCATGGATCGCATCGCGCACGGCCAGCACTTCGGGGCTGCGCTCGGCATCGGGCTCCATCCACTCGCGATTCAGGTTCGCGCCCGCCGCGTTGGTGCGCAGGTTGCCGTGCACGCTGCCGTCCGGATTCATGTTCGGGACGATGTAGAACGTCGCGCGGTCGTACAGCTTGCGTGCCACCGGATCGCCCGCCCAGTCGCCCCATCCGGCCAGCCGCTTGACGAGCCCTTCGACGAACCACTCGGCCATCGTCTCGCCCGGGTGCTGGCGCGCGATGATCCACACCTTCTTCTTCGGTGCCCCGTCGATTTCCGGCGTACCGAGCGTCAGCAGCGACATCGGACGGCCTTCGACCGTGCGGCCGAGTTCGACGACGCTCGCCTGCGGCAATTGCTGAACTGCGCCGAGGAACGCCGCATGGCGCTCTTCCGAGTACGGCTCGAAATACGCGTAGTAGATGCTGTCGAACTCGGGCGTATGGTCGATGGTCATCGTCTTGCCATCGAATGTCGTCGGCACGCGGAACCAGTCGACCCGGTCGTAGCTCGCGACCGCACTGTAGTTGCGCCATCCCGACGGATACGCGCATTCGGCTGCATTCTCGAACGACATCACGCACCGCTCGCCGCGCGCGCCCGTCAGGCGAAAGTAGAACCATTGCGCGAATTCCGAGCGGTTGTCGCCGCGTATGCGCAGCCGGATCGCGTCCGGGCTGTCGCACGACACGACGTCGACGGCGCCTGCGTCGAAATTGCTGGTGATCGAAAGGGTCATCTGTCTCTCCAATTGCGACCGGAGCGGGCGGTTTGCCACGTGTCCGGCCTCATGCATGCACCGGCCGTCTCGTGAACGGCCGGCTTGGTCACTCGCCGATTCGCCGGCGATATACGTAAGTCGAATCGTTCGACGCAGCGGCATCGAACGCGTAGTCTTCCACCGCGAAATCCTTCAGCGCCGCCGGCTCGGTGATGCGATTCTCGACGATATAGCGCGCCATCAGGCCACGGGCGCGCTTCGCATGGAAGCTGATGATCTTGTAGCGGCCGCCCTTCCAGTCCTCGAACACCGGCGTGACGATCGGCGCGGCCAGCAGTTTCGGCTTGACCGACTTGAAGTACTCGGTCGACGCGCAGTTGACCAGCACACGTGCCGCGCCGCTGCGCGTCTCGAGCTGCTCGTTCAGTGCCCGCGTGATGCGGTCACCCCAGAACGCATACAGATCCTTGCCGCGCGCGTTCGCGAAACGGGTGCCCATCTCGAGCCGGTACGGCTGCAGCAGGTCGAGCGGACGCAGCAGCCCGTACAGGCCCGACAGCACGCGCACGTGCTGCTGCGCATAGTCGAGATCGGCGGCCGACAGCGATTTGGCATCGAACCCTTCGTACACGTCGCCATTGAACGCGAGCACCGCCTGCTTCGCATTGGCCGTCGTGAAGGTCGGCGACCAGTCCGCGTAGCGCTGGAAGTTCAGCCGCGCGAGCGGATCGGAGATGTCCATCAGCGTCGAGATGTCCTGCGGCGACAGCTTGCGCAGGCCGTCGATCAGTTCCGACGCATCGTCGACGAATGCAGGCTTCGTGTAAGACGGGACGTGGGCGGGCGTATCGTAGTCGAGAGATTTGGCTGGGGAGAGAACGATTATCATAGAGGCTCGCTGGCACGCCGTGCCTTGCGGTCAGACGAAAACCACCGATTGTAACGAATGACCCGCTCCCTCGCCCCGCATGCCGCACATCGCGTCGTGCTCGACTCGAACGTCTGGATCGACATACTCGTATTCGACGACCCCGCCACACGCCCGATCCGGGCTGCGCTCGAACGCGGCACGCTGGCCGCCGTGATCGACGGCCGCTGCCTGAACGAACTCGAGCTCGTGCTCGACTATCCGCAGTTCCAGGCGCGCGCAATCGACAAGGCCGAAGCGCTCGCGACCGTCGCCCGCCTGACGCGCCTCGTCGAGCCGCCGCCCGTCGACGCCGACGCGCCACCGCTGCCGAAGTGCAAGGACCGCGACGATCAGAAGTTTCTCGAACTCGCGCGCGCCGCGCAGGCCGACTGGCTCGTGTCGAAGGACCGTGCGCTGCTCAAGCTCGCGAAGCGCACCGCACGCGACTTCGGCTTCCGGATCGCACAGCCTGCGCCATTTACCGAAGCCTGCGCGCTCGATGCCGCGTCGGCCACCCCCACCACGCCGGCCTGACGAGCCCGGCGCCACCCGCTTGCGACCGTATCGATGAACGCTCCTTCCGACATGCCTACGACTCCCGTTTTCCCCTCGCGCCTGCCGAACGTCGGCACGACGATCTTCACGGTCATGAGCGCGCTCGCCGCCGAGAAAGGCGCCGTGAACCTCGGCCAGGGCTTCCCGGATTTCGACTGCGACCCGCGCATCGTCGACGCGGTCGCGGCCGCGATGCGCAACGGTCACAACCAGTATCCGCCGATGGCCGGCGTCGCGCCGTTGCGCGATGCGATCGCCGACAAGATCGCGCAGGTCTACGGCCGGCGCTACGATCCGGCCACCGAGATCACGGTCACGGCCGGCGCGACGCAGGCCCTGCTGACGGCGATCCTGTGCGCGGTGCATCCCGGCGACGAAGTGATCGTCGTCGAACCGACCTATGACAGCTATCTGCCTTCGATCGAACTGGCCGGCGGCAAGCCCGTGTTCGTCACGCTGGAAGCGCCCGACTATGCGATCCCGTTCGATCGCCTGGCCGCCGCGATCACGCCGAAGACTCGGATGATCATGATCAACACGCCGCACAACCCGACCGGCACCGTGTGGCGCGAGGCCGACATGCGCAGGCTCGAGGAGATCGTGCGCGGCACCAACGTGCTGATCCTGTCGGACGAAGTGTACGAACACATGGTCTACGACGGCGCACGGCACGAGAGCGCCGCGCGCTACCCGGACCTGGCCGCGCGCAGCTTCATCGTGTCGAGCTTCGGGAAGACCTACCACGTGACGGGCTGGAAGGTCGGCTACGTCGCGGCGCCTGCCGCGCTGACCGCGGCGTTCCGCAAGGTCCATCAGTTCAACGTGTTCACGGTGAACACGCCGATGCAGATCGGGCTCGCCGACTACCTGCGCGATCCGGCGCCGTACCTGACGCTGCCCGGCTTCTACCAGAACAAGCGCGACTTCTTCCGCGCCGGCCTCGAGCGCACGCGCTTCAAGCTGCTGCCGTGCACCGGCACGTACTTCCAGTGCGTCGACTATTCGGCGATCAGCGATCTGCCCGAAGCGGAATTCTCGAAGTGGCTCACGTCGGAGATCGGCGTGGCAGCGATTCCGGTGTCGGCGTTCTACCACGAGCCGCACGAGTCGGGCGTCGTGCGCTTCTGCTTTGCGAAGCAGGAAAGCACGCTCGCATCCGCACTCGAACGGCTCGCGCGCCTGTAAGGCTTGCCTCGGCGACCGGGCGTGGTACGACACCGCGCCCGCACCGCGCTTACGAACGCGCGGCGCTCGCCGCCCCGACGTAGGCCTTGCGATCGGCCGCCACGCGCTGCGCGGCCGGCCGCTCGCCGACCAGCTTCGCGTGCGCCTTCCAGTCGATGCCGGCATCGAGCAGGAAATCGCGGCCGAAGACGGCCTTCGTCGCCATCCCGATCACCGGCAGATGGATCGCTGCGGCAATGTCCGCAAGACTGAACGTGTCACCGAGCACGTACGGCGAGAACTGCGTCATCCGCTTGAACGCATCGATCGCGCGCGGCAGGCGCTTCTCGACGTGCGCCTTCATCCCGTCGCTGACCTTGCCGCCGAAAAACGCTTCCGTATAGACCTCGCGCGCGGTCCATTCGAGATACAGCTCGAGCGTCTCGACGAGTTCGCGCACCTTCGCGGCCGCGAACGGCCCAGCCGGGAAAATGGCCTTGTCGGGATAACGCGCCGCCAGATACTCGATGATCACCTGCGACTCGAACAGCGCGCCCTCTTCCGTCTTCAAGAACGGAATCTTGCCGAGCGGCGAATCGGCAAGCAGTGCCGGATCGTTGATCGGCAGACCGCATGCCGATTCCTCGAACGGGATGCCATGCTCGAGCAGGACGAACTTCACCTTGTTGTAATAGTTGGACAACGGAATACCGCACAGCTGTAGCATCGGAGTCTCCTTCGTTGCTGAAACGCGGCCGCAGTGATGTCGGCCGCATCGGGATGCGTCGCGCTGAAAAGCACGTTCGTGCTAGTCTAAGGCAGTTTCGCGTCCGTCAAGACAACGATACATCCGCTGCGGCATCACCCTCACGGGTATGCGCGCAAGCCCGCGCAACATGCGGTGCCGCAACCCCGCCATTCGATGGAGACACACTCGCATGAGTGCTGAACTGCTGGCCTCGCGTCCACCCGAAAGCGAATCGACGCTGGTCCTCACGCTGTCCAATCCCGGCGCGCGCAACGCGCTGCATCCCGACATGTATGCGGCCGGCGTCGAAGCGCTCGCCACCGCCGAGCGCGATCCCGCGATTCGCGCGGTCGTGCTCACGGGGGCCGATCGTTTCTTTTGCGCGGGTGGCAACCTGAACCGGCTGCTCGACAACCGCTCGAAGGATCCGTCCTGCCAGGCCGACAGCATCGATCAGCTCGGCGCGTGGATCACGGCGCTGCGCGCAACGACGAAGCCCGTGATCGCGGCCGTCGAAGGCGCGGCGGCCGGCGCGGGCTTCTCGCTCGCGCTCGCGTGCGACCTGATCGTTGCCGCGCACGATGCGAAGTTCGTAATGTCGTACGCACGCGTCGGCCTCACGCCCGACGGCGGCG
Organism: Burkholderia sp. BCC1993; assembly: GCF_905339865.1. NCBI lineage: Bacteria > Pseudomonadati > Pseudomonadota > Betaproteobacteria > Burkholderiales > Burkholderiaceae > Burkholderia > Burkholderia sp. BCC1993. The sequence goes on from NZ_CAJPGZ010000019.1 coordinate 9,161, forward strand.
GCTCGTGGTTCCTCGCACGTGCGCTGCCGCGTGCGCTCGCCGCCGAAATCCTGTTCGAGGGCAAGCCTGTCGCGGCCGAACGCCTGCATGCGCTCGGCGTCGTCAACCGGCTCGCCGCGCCCGGTGCCGTGCTGTCCGACGCGCTCGCGTGGGCCGACTCGCTTGCCGGCATCTCGCCGAACGCGCTGACACGCATCAAGTCATTGCTCGACGATGCGACCGCGCAGCCGCTCGATGCGCACCTCGGTACCGAGCGCGATCACTTCGTCGCGTCACTGCATCACGCGGACGCGTTCGAAGGCATTACCGCATTTCTCGAGAAACGCCAGCCACACTACAAGCGCTGATCCGGCGCGCGGCCAACGCTCAAACGTCGGTTCCGCCGCCTCGGCGACACGCGCGCGCAGGCGCGTGGTCGCACGTTGCCGTCGCCTGCAGCCCGCATCGATCCATGCTCTAATGACCGCCTGTCGCGGCGCCCTGTCGGCGCCGTTTTCGCGCATGCAATAAAGGAGTTGACGATGATCGACGTCTACAGCTGGGCGACCCCGAACGGCCACAAGGTACACATCATGCTCGAGGAAACAGGCCTCGCGTATCGTGCGCATCCGGTCGATATCGGTGCAGGCGACCAGTTCGAGCCCGAATTCCTGAAGATCAGCCCGAACAACAAGATCCCCGCGATCGTCGACGCGGACGGCCCCGGCGGCAAGCCGATCTCGCTGTTCGAATCGGGCGCGATCCTCATTTACCTGGCGGAAAAGACCGGCAAGTTCCTGCCGACCGAGCCGGCCGCGCGCTACGCGACGCTCGAATGGCTGATGTTCCAGATGGGCGGCGTCGGCCCGATGCTCGGCCAGGCGCATCACTTCCGGCTGTATGCGCCGGAGAAGATCGAGTACGCGGTCAATCGCTACACGAACGAAGCGAAGCGCCTGTACAACGTGATGGAAAAGCGCCTCGGCGAATCCGCCTATCTCGCGGGTGACACGTACACGATCGCGGACATTGCGACGTTCCCGTGGACGCGTTCGTGGCAAAACCAGGGCATCGTGCTCGACGAACTGCCGAACGTGAAGCGCTGGCACGAAGCCATTGCCGCGCGTGCCGCCGTGCAGCGCGGCGTCGAAGTACTCGCATCGCTGCGCAAGCCGCTGCAGGACGACAAGGCACGCGAGATGCTGTTCGGCGCGACGCAATACGCGAAGCACTGAAGCACCGCGCGCCGTGCGACGCAGCGGCATCCGTCGCTGCCGCCGCGCGCGTCAGAAGTAGTGCAGCGTAATGAATTCCGCCGAACAAACGAGCAACGGCGCATCCGGACGCTCGACCTGCATCGACACCGACCACGTCACCTGCACGCCGCCCCGCGCGGCCTGCGCGGCTTCCTTCACCGCGAACAGCGCGCGCACTCGCGCGCCGACCGGCACCGGCTTCAGGAACCGCACGCGGTTCAGTCCGTAGTTCACGCCCATCTTCTGCTCGAAGCGCATCGCATCGGTCATCAGCGCGGGAATCAGCGACAGCGTCAGGAAGCCGTGCGCGATCGGGCCGCCGAACGGCGACTCGCGCCGCGCACGCTCGGGATCGACGTGAATCCACTGGTGATCGCCGGTCGCGTCGGCGAACCCGTCGACCCGGCGCTGCTCGATCTCGACCCAGCCGCTCGCGAGCGGTTCCGCGCCGACCCGCTCAAGCAGCGCTTGCGTCGACGCGATCAGCGGCAATGTCACGTCCGTCATGCATCCGCTCCTTGCGGATGGCGCAGCCCGAAGATCACCTTGGTATGCACGGTGATCACCATGTCGCCGGCACCGTTGAGGCCGATCCACTCCGTCGACACGATGCCGCGATCGGGCTTGCTCGCCGACACGCGCTTGTCGTGGACCTTCTGGTACATCGTGATCGTGTCGCCGGCACGCACGGGCTTGAGCCAGCGGATCGAATCGATGCCGGGCGAGCCCATGCTGGTCGAATCCGGTCCCAGCTTCTTGATGAGCAGGCTCATGAACACCGAACACGTATGCCAGCCGCTCGCGACCAGTCCACCGAACGGCGAGGCCTTGCCGGCTTCCTCGTCGAGGTGGAACGGCTGCGGATCGTAGCGTTGCGCGAACGCCTTGATGTCGTCCGGTTCGAACGTATAGCGGCCGATTTCGGTCGTACTGCCGACTTCCAGATCTTCGTAACTGATACCCACTGTCTATCTCCTGTAGCGCGCTCGCGCGTCGCCGTCATGCCGCGTCGGTCTGCGCGAAATCCGGCAGGGCCGCGATGCGCGCAAGGTGATGATCGGTGTCGCCGAGGGTCGTCTCGATGATCGACAGCCGCTTGAACAGGTGTGCGGCGGCGACCTCGTTGGTCACGCCCATGCCGCCGTGCAGTTGCACGGCCTGCTGGCCGACGAAGCGCGCGGCCGCGCCGACCCGCGCCTTCGCGGCCGACACCGCCTTGCGCCGCGCGTCGGCGTCGCCGCCAGCGTAACGCACGGCGGCCAGGTAAGTCAGCGAGCGCGCCTGCTCCGCGTGAATCAGCATGTCGACCATCCGGTGCTGCAGCGCCTGGAAGCGCGCGATCGGCACGCCGAACTGTTCGCGCGTCTTCGTGTATTCGACCGTCGCGCGGTTCAGTTCGTCGAGTGCGCCGACCGCTTCCGCGCAGAGCAGGAAGGTCGCGTAATCGGCAATCTGCTCGAGTGCGGCCGCATCGCGCGCGCCGCCCGTCAGCTGCCGCGCGGGCGTTTCCTGCAACTCGATCGTCGCGGCGCGCTGGCCGTCGATCGTCCGGTAGTCGACGAGCTTCACGCCCGCGGCATCGCGATCGACGACGAACAGGCCGATACCGCCGCCGTCGACGCGCGCGGGCACGATCCACGCATGTGCCTGTGCGCCGTGCTGAACGATCGACTTGGTGCCGGTCAGCCGGTACGTGCCGCCCTGTTCGCGCGCGTGCGTTTCGAGTTCGTACAGGTCGTAGCGCGCCTGCGGTTCGTGGAATGCAACGGCGACGCGCTTCTGCCCTTGTGCGACCGCTTCCAGCAGCGCGGCATCGTCGCCCGTGCCGGACCCGGCAATGCGCAGCGCCTCGATACCGACCGCCGTCGCCCAGTACGGCTCGACCACGAGTGCGCGGCCGAGCTCCTGCATCGCGACCAGCATGTCGACCGGGCCGCCGCCGAATCCGCCCTGTGCGTCCGGCACGGGCAGCGCGGTCAGGCCCAGCTCCGCGAATGCGCTCCATTGTGCGTCCGACACGCCCGCCTCGCTGCGCACGATGGCCTGGCGCGCGTCGAAACCATATTGCTCGCCGAGATAACGGCGCAGCGCGTCGGCGAACTGTTGCTGCTCATCGGTAAAGCTGAAATCCATGGTTGTCTCCGTTCCCTGATCACAGCCCCAGGATCATCTGCGCGATGATGTTCTTCTGAATCTCGTTCGAACCACCGTAGATCGACGTCTTCCGGTAATTGAAGTAGTACGCGGCGAGCGGCGCCGCATCGTCGTCGCCCGCGCTGCTGTGTTCGCGCTCGCCCTCGAGGAACGGGACATCGAACGGCGCGGCGAGCGGCCCGATCGCCTCGAACATCAGCTCGGTGAGCGCCTGCTGCACCTCGGTGCCCTTGATCTTCAGCATCGATGCCTCGGGGCCCGGCCCCTTGCCGCTCGTCTCGCGGCTCACGACGCGCAGCACCGTCACCTCGAGCGCCATCAGCTCGACCTCGAGCGCCGCGACCTTCGCGGCGAACACCGGATCGGCGAGCAACGGCTTGCCGTTCTTGCGCTGGTTCGACGCCACGCGCTTCAGGAATGCGAGCTCGCGCTTCGACGCGCCGACGCGTGCAATGCCGGTGCGCTCGTGGCCCAACAGGTATTTCGCGTAGGTCCAGCCGCGGTTCTCGTCGCCGACGAGGTTCTCGACGGGCACCTTCACGTCCTCGAAAAACACCTCGTTGACTTCGTGATCCTCGTCGAGCGTGATGATCGGACGCACGGTGATGCCGGGCGTCTTCATGTCGATCAGCAGGAACGAGATGCCCTCCTGCTTCTTCGCCGCCGGATCGGTGCGCACGAGACAGAACATCATGTCCGCGTACTGGCCGAGTGTCGTCCAGGTCTTCTGGCCGTTGACGACGTAGTGATCGCCATGGCGTTCGGCGCGCGTGCGCAGCGATGCGAGGTCCGACCCGGAGCCCGGCTCCGAATAGCCCTGGCACCACCAGTCGGTGCCGTCGAGAATGCGCGGCAGATAATGGCGCTTCTGCGCTTCGCTGCCGTATTTCATCAGCACCGGCGCGACCATCGACACGCCGAACGGCAGCACGGTCGGCGCGCCGATGCGTGCACACTCCTCGTCCCAGATGTGCCGCTGCGTCGCGTTCCAGTCCGGGCCGCCGTATTCGGCCGGCCACGCGGGCGCGGACCAGCCGCGCTGGCCGAGAATCCGGTGCCAGCTCGCGAAATCCTCGCGGTCGAGTCGTTTGTGATCGAGTACCTTGGCGCGCAGTGCGTGAGGCAGATTGGCCTCGAGCCAGGCGCGGACGTCGACGCGGAACGCGTCGTCGGCGGGGGAATAATCCAGATCCATGCGCAGTGTCTCCTGACCGCGGCCGTCCCCGGCCAAGGACACACTGCATACGTCATTGCAGCGGTTCTTTCAGCGCGGCAGGAATCGGCAGCGGCATCACGTCGATGCCTTCTTCAGCCAAGGATTGCGCATCCTCCGGCGTCGTGACGCCACGAATGCTGCGTGCCGGCGCCTCGTTGTAATGGATGCGCCGCGCTTCCTCGGCGAAGCGCTCGCCCACGTTCTCGGTCTTCTCCAGCACCTCGCGCAGCGCGCGCATCACCTGCGCCTGCAGCGCACGCGGATCGGCCGGCTGTGCCTGCGTCGCGCCCGACAGGTTCAGGCGAGGCGCCGACGGCATCCGGTTGATCTCGGTCGTCCCGCACACCGGACATTCGACCAGCTTGCGGGACAACTGCGCTTCGAACTCATCGGCGGAAGCGAACCAGCCTTCGAACCGATGGCCGTGCGAGCACTGTAAATCGAGGACCTTCATGCTGAATCAGGGCGTGTGACGAGTGTAGCGCAAAACGCGCTTTTGTGAACGATCGTGCTAAACCAGGATCGCGCGGCCGGCCGGCAGCCGCGTCACCCGATTGTAACGCGGCGCCCCACCCGCCGCTGACGCGTCGTCAGGGCTGCTCGACCGGACCCAGCGGCCAGGTGCCGGACAGCACCTTGTCGAGCCACATCGTGCCGATGATCGTCTTCACGTCGGTGATCTGGCCCGTGCGCACCCACTCCTGCAGGTCGGGCAGCGTCGCCGTGAAGGTTTCGAGGAATTCGCCTTCGTCGAGCTTGCGCTCGCCGGCCGTCAGCCCGCGCGCGAGATACAGGTCGATGAATTCGGTCGAATAGGAAATGATCGGGTGAATCCGGGCCAGGAACACGTATTCGCGTGCCGTGTAGCCGGTTTCCTCGCGCAGTTCGCGCACCGCGCAGGCGAGCGCGCCTTCGTTCGGATCCAGCTTGCCGGCCGGGAATTCGGCCATGACCTTGCCGATCGGATAGCGGTACTGGCTTTCCATCAGCACGCGGCCGTCGTCGAACAGCGGGATCACCATCACCGCGCCCGGGTGCTGGACGTATTCGCGCGTGGCCTGCTTGCCGTCCGGCAAACGGACGGTATCGCGCTTCAGCTTGAGGAACGAGCCTTCGAAAATCGCCTCGCTCTCGAGGCAGGTTTCGGTCAGTGCGGCGTCGTGATTGGGTAGTTCGGCCATCGGCGGCTCCAAGAATGAGCGCGACGGCCGAAGCCGTCAGCGTCGTTTGACGAGATACTGGAACGTGAAGCCGGGAAACGCGAACACGACAAAGAGACTGAACGTGATCGCGTAAAACTGCCAGCCCTGTTCGAAGCGGTTGCCGGCGCGCGACTCGAGCCAGAAGCCGAGCGCGCCGACGACGAAATACAGCACGATCAGCTCGCCGATCCGAACCCACGCGTTCTTCTTCGTCGCACCGATCGGCACGACGGCGAAGAGGCGTTGGTTCAGGAACGGCAGGTTGGCGCAGACGAGCGCCAACAGCACGATGAACCAGCCGGCTGCCGACATTACAGCGGCAGCGTGTGACGGATCGCCTGCAGGCAGGCCGTCAGCAGCGGGCTCGGGATCAGGCCGAGCACGACGACTGCGAGGCCGTTCAGCACGAGGATCGTGCGCTTGCAGAAATCGCCGGTGACCGGAGCCGTATCCTGCGGTGCATCGAAGTACATCAGCTTGACGATGCGCAGGTAGTAGAACGCGCCGAACAGCGACGTGATCACGGCCAGCACGGCCAGCCACGTGAGGCCCGCGTTGACGGTCGCCTCGAGCACCGCGAGCTTCGCGTAGAAGCCGACGGTCGGCGGGATGCCTGCCAGCGAGAACATCATGACCATCATCACGAACGCGAACACCGGGCTGCGCTTGTTGAGGCCCTTGAAGTCGTCGATCGTTTCCGCTTCGAAATCACGGCGTGCGAGCAGCATCACCACGCCGAACGAGCCGAGCGTCGTGATCAGGTAGACGATCGCGTAGAACATCGCCGAGCTGTATGCGTTCGCCGGTGCGGCCGCGTCGCCCTTCACGATGCCGGCGAGCAGGCCGAGCAGCACGAAGCCCATGTTCGAGATCGCCGAATACGCGAGCATCCGCTTGATGTTGCGCTGGACGATACCGGTGATGTTACCGACGATCAGCGACAGCGCGGCGAGGATCACGAGCGCGGTCTGCCAGTTCTGTGCGAGCGGCAGCAGGCCCATCACCAGGAAGCGCAGGCCCCACGCGAACGCGGCAACCTTCGGGCCGCCGCCGACGAACAGCGTCATCGCGGTCGGTGCGCCCTGGTAGACGTCCGGCACCCACATGTGGAACGGCACGGCGCCGAGCTTGAACGCGATACCGGCGACGATGAAGACCACGCCGAACATCAGCACGGCTGCGTCGGTGTTGCCGCCGACCGCCTTGTACACCTCGCCCAGCTCGAGCGAGCCGGTCGCGCCGTAGAGCATCGAGATGCCGTACAGCACGAAGCCCGACGCGAGCGCGCCCAGCACGTAGTACTTCATCGCGGCTTCGCTCGACTGCGCGGCATCGCGGCGCAGCGCGATGACGGCGTACAGCGACAGCGACATCAGTTCGAGGCCGAGGTACAGCGTCAGGAAGTTGTTGCCCGACACCATCACCAGCTGACCGAGCAGCGAGAACATGCCCAGCAGGAACACGTCGCCGCGGAACATGTCGCGGTCTTCGAGGTACTTGCGCGAATAGACGAGCGAGACCGCGAAGCCGATCGACACGACGGCCTTCATCATGCTCGCGAACGAGTCGACGACGACCATCCGCGAGAAGAAGTAGTACTGCTGCGGGTCCAGCGCCTGCACGGCGAACCACACGCCGGCGACGACCGACGAAACCACCGCGATCAGATAGGTCAGGCGGCGGCCAGCGGCACCGGTAAAGGTGTCGTTCAGCCATGCGACGACGATGGCGACCATCACCAGCGCGTCAGGCAACAGGACATTCATAGGAGCGTTCATGATCTTGAGTTCCTCCGCTCGCGATTACTGGGCCAGCGGCAGCTTCGACTGCGCGACTTGGGAGAGGAGGTTTTCCACGGAAACGTGCATCACGTCGGTGAAAGGCTTCGGATACAGGCCCATCAGCATCGTGAACGCGGCGAGCACCGCCAGCATCACGAATTCGCGACGACCGATGTCCTTCAGCTTGGCAACGTGATCGTTCGCGACCGCGCCGAAGTATACGCGCTTGTACATCCACAGCGTGTAGGCCGCGCCGAGGATCAGCGTGAATGCCGCGCCGAATGCGATCCAGAAATTGTACTGGACGGCCGCGAGAATCACCATGAACTCGCCGACGAAACCCGAGGTGCCCGGCAGGCCGCAGTTGGCCATCGAGAACAGCATCGCGAATGCCGCGAACTTCGGCATCACGTTCACGACGCCGCCGTAATCGGCGATCTGGCGCGAGTGCACGCGGTCGTACAGCACGCCGATGCACAGGAACATCGCGCCCGACACGAAGCCGTGCGAGATCATCTGGATGATCGCGCCTTCGACACCGAGCTGGTTGAAGATGAAGAAGCCGAGCGTCACGAAGCCCATGTGCGCGATCGACGAATACGCGACCAGCTTCTTCATGTCGGACTGCACCATCGCGACGAGACCGATGTAGATCACCGCGATCAGCGACAGCGTGATCACGACCGGTGCCAGGAAGTGGCTTGCGTCGGGCGTGATCGGCAGCGAGAAGCGCAGGAAACCGTATGCGCCGAGCTTCAGCATGATCGCCGCCAGCACGACCGAACCGCCCGTCGGCGCTTCCACGTGCGCGTCCGGCAGCCAGGTGTGCACCGGCCACATCGGCACCTTCACCGCGAACGCGAGGAAGAATGCGATGAACAGCAGGATCTGCGGCGTCATCGCGATCTTGGCGCTCTGCCACGTCGCGAGGTCGAACGAATGCGTCTGCGTGTACAGGTAGATCAGCGCGACCAGCATCAGCAGCGAGCCGGCCAGCGTGTACAGGAAGAACTTGAATGCCGCGTACACGCGGTTCGGGCCGCCCCACACGCCGATGATGATGTACATCGGGATCAGGGTCGCCTCGAAGAACACGTAGAACAGCAGGCCGTCAGCCGCCGAGAACACGCCGATCATGATCCCGGACAGGATCAGGAAGGCCGCGAGGTACTGCGCGACGTTCTCGGTGATCACTTCCCACGCGGCGATCACGACGATCACCGTGATCAGCGCGGTCAGCACGACGAACCACATCGAGATGCCGTCGACGCCGAGGTGGTACGAGATCTTGAAGCGTTCGATCCAGGTCGACTGCTCGACGAACTGCAGCGCAGCCGTGCTCGAGTCGAAGCCCGTGATCAGCGGGACCGTGACCGCGAGACCGAGCAGCGAGCCGATCAGCGCGACCCAGCGGGCCGTCCCCGGATTTTTGTCGTTACCTACCGCGAGTACCAGGAGGCCGAAAACGATCGGCAACCAGATCGCGGTACTGAGAATCGGAAAAGCGTGCATTGTTCTTGTCCCCTCGCCTTATTTGCCGCCGAGCGTTACAAACAGGGTCAGGAGCCCCAGCATGCCGATGATCATGGCGAACGCGTAGTGATAGATGTAACCGGATTGGAGGAAGCGGATCACGCCGGCGAACCAGCCGATGAACCGGGCGCTGCCGTTGACGAGGCCGTCGATCACGACGACGTCACCTTCCTTCCACAGGCCGCGGCCGATCGCCACCGAACCACGGGCGAACACCACTTCGTTGATCTTGTCCATGTAGTACTTGTTGTCGAGCAGCGTGTAGATCGGGCCGAACGCGCGGCGGATCACGGCAGGCAGCTCAGGACGCTTCAGGTACAGGAACCACGCGACCACGACGCCGGCAATCGCGAGCCACAACGGCAGCGTCGTCAGCGAGTGCAGGCCCATCGCGGCCCAGCCGTGGAATTCCTTGCCCAGTTCTTCGAGGCCCGGGTGGTTTTCGCCGATGAAGATCACCTTGTCGAATGCCACGCCATGTTCGAAGAAGCTGCCGTACAGCATCGGACCGATCGCGATCGCACCGACGATGACCGACGGAATCGCGAGCAGCACGAGCGGCAGCCACACGACCCACGGGGTCTCGTGCGGTTCGTGCGCGTGGTCGTCGTGACCATGGCCGTGGCCGTGATCGTCGTGGCCGTGCGCGGCCGCCATGCCCATCGGCGATTCAGGATGCTTCGGGTTGCGGAAGCGCTCTTCGCCGTGGAACACGAGGAAGTACATGCGGAACGAGTACAGCGCCGTCACGAACACGCTTGCGACCACCGCGAAGTACGCGAAGCCCGAACCCGCGAGATGCGATTCCTTCACGGCCTCGATGATCGAATCCTTCGAGTAGAAGCCGGAGAAGAACGGCGTGCCGATCAGTGCGAGCGAGCCGATCAACGACGTGATCCACGTGATCGGCATGTACTTGCGCAGGCCGCCCATGTTGCGGATGTCCTGGTCGTGGTGCATGCCAATGATCACCGAGCCCGCGCCGAGGAACAGCAGCGCCTTGAAGAACGCGTGCGTCATCAGGTGGAACAACGCGACCGGGTACGCGGATACGCCGAGCGCGACGGTCATGTAGCCGAGCTGCGACAGCGTCGAATACGCGACCACGCGCTTGATGTCGTTCTGGATGATGCCGAGGAAGCCCATGAACAGCGCCGTGATCGCGCCGATCACCGTGATGAACGACAGCGCGGTATCCGACAGTTCGAACAGCGGCGACATGCGCGACACCATGAAGATGCCGGCCGTCACCATCGTCGCCGCGTGAATCAGCGCGGAGATCGGGGTCGGGCCTTCCATCGAGTCGGGCAGCCACACGTGCAGCGGGAACTGTGCCGATTTACCCATCGCGCCGATGAACAGGCAGATACAGGCGACGGTCAGCAGGCCCCAGTCGGTGCCCGGGAAGTGCAGGCTGGCGAGCTCGGCACGCTTCGCGAACACTTCGCCGTAGTTCATCGAACCTGCGAACGCGAGCAGCAGGCCGATGCCGAGCAGGAAGCCGAAGTCGCCCACGCGGTTCACGAGGAACGCCTTCATGTTCGCGTAGATCGCGCTCTCACGCGTGAAGTAGAAGCCGATCAGCAGGTACGACACCAGACCCACCGCCTCCCAGCCGAAGAACAGCTGCAGGAAGTTGTTGCTCATCACGAGCATCAGCATCGAGAACGTGAACAGCGAGATGTACGAGAAGAAGCGCTGGTAGCCGTCCTCTTCCTGCATGTAGCCGATCGTGTAGATGTGCACCATCAGCGACACGAAGGTCACGACGACCATCATCATCGCCGTCATCGAATCGACGAGGAAGCCGACTTCGAGCTTCAGCGAACCGACCCGCATCCATTCGTAGACGGTCGCGTTGAAGCTCGCGCCGCCCATCACGACGTCGGCGAAGACTTTCGCCGACAGGAGGAACGCGATCATTACGCCGAGGATCGTGATCCGGTGTGCGCCCTTGCGCCCGACTGCGTTCCCGAACAGCCCCGCAATCAGCGAGCCGGCCAGCGGAGCGAGCGGAATCGCCAGCAGCAGGTTTTCATTGAGTGTCGTTGACATAACAGCGTTGCCTGAAATTAACCTTTGAGCTGATCGAGATCCTCGACATTGATCGTGTCGAGCTTACGGAACAGGGTCACCAGAATCGCGAGACCGATCGCGGCTTCCGCTGCGGCGACGGTCAGCACGAAGAACACGAAGATCTGGCCGTGCACGTCGCCGAGGTAGTGCGAGAACGCGACGAAGTTGGTGTTCACCGCCAGCAGCATCAGTTCGATCGCCATCAGGATGATGATGATGTTGCGGCGGTTCAGGAAGATCCCGACGATCGCGATCGCAAAGAGGATCGCGCCGAGCACGAGGTAATGAGCAAGAGTCAGCATGGTTTTCCTTTCCTCCGCTTAGCCGTTGGTGCTCGTACCGGCTTCGCTCTGCGCCGTTTCCGGCTGCGGCTTGTCCGCTTCCATCTTCACGAGGCGCACGCGGTCGTCGCGGCGCACCTTGACCTGATCCGACACGCGCTGGCGCTTGCTGTCCTTGCCCTTGCGCTCGGTCAGCCCGATCGCGGCGATGATCGCGACCAGCAGCACCAGGCCGGCGATTTCAAACGCGAAGATGTAGTCGGTGTAGATCACCTTGCCGATCAGACGCGTGTTCGACCAGTCGGCCATCGCGCCCGTCGCCATCGCGTGCACGGTGTGCGTGTCGCCGTAGCCGCGCCACAGGATCAGCGCGGTCTCGACCACGATGATCGCGCCGACGACGGTCGCCATCGGCACGAAGCGCTTGAAGTCGCGGCGCAGGTAATCGATGTTGATGTCCAGCATCATCACGACGAACAGGAACAGCACCATCACGGCGCCCACGTACACCAGCACCAGCAGGATCGCGAGGAACTCCGCTTCCAGCAGCATCCAGATCGCGGCGGCGTTGAAGAACGCCAGCACAAGGAAAAGCGCAGACGCCACCGGGTTGCGCGAAGTGATCACCTTCAGCCCTGATACCACCAGGAGCAGCGCGAAGATGTAGAACAGTACGGTCGTGAATTCCATGATTACCGGTTCATCGTTAGGCCATAGTCAGGCGCGGCTTGCGGGACGCTCTCGCGTGCCGCACCCGTCGCGGCGGCTCGGCCCGTTCATGCCGGGCCGGCACTGCAAACACAATCAACGATACGGCGCGTCGGCAGCCTTCGCCGCAGCGATGTCCTTCTCGTAGCGATCGCCCACCGCGAGCAGCATTTCCTTCGTGAAATAGAGGTCGCCGCGCTTTTCGCCGTGGTATTCGAGAATCTGCGTCTCGACGATCGAATCGACCGGGCAGCTTTCTTCGCAGAAACCGCAGAAGATGCACTTCGTCAGGTCGATGTCGTAGCGCGTCGTGCGGCGTGTGTTGTCCGCGCGCGTTTCCGATTCGATCGTGATCGCCAGCGCGGGGCACACGGCCTCGCAGAGCTTGCACGCGATGCAGCGCTCTTCGCCGTTTTCGTAGCGGCGCAGCGCATGCAGCCCGCGGAAGCGCGGCGAAATCGGGGTCTTCTCTTCCGGGAACTGCACGGTGAACTTGCGCCGGAACGTGTAACGCCCCGTTATCGCAAGCCCCTTCAGCAGCTCGGTCAGGAAGAAGGTCTTAAAGAAGTGTTGGATAGCCGTCATGATTTCGTCCGATCTTTACTTCACCCAGATGTTGAGCGGCGACATCATCCAGAAGCCGACCACGACCACCCAGATCACCGTGACGGGCAGGAACACCTTCCAGCCCAGACGCATGATCTGGTCGTAACGGTAGCGCGGGAACGTCGCGCGCACCCAGATGAACACCGACAGCAGCGCGAATACCTTCAGCACCAGCCAGAAGATGCCCGGAATGAACGACAGGAATTCGAACGGTGCGTCCCAGCCGCCGAGGAACAGCGTCGAGGCCAGCGCCGAGATCACGATCATGTTGATGTACTCGGCGAGGAAGAACAGCGCGAACGCCATGCCCGAGTAATCGATCATGTGACCCGCGACGATCTCCGACTCCCCTTCCACCACGTCGAACGGGTGACGGTTCGTTTCGGCGATGCCCGAGATGAAGTAGACGACGAATGCCGGCAGCAGCGGCAGCCAGTTCCACGACAGGAAGTTCACGCCGTGGCCCGCGAAGAAGCCATGCTGCTGCGAGTTGACGATTTCCGACATGTTCAGGCTGCCGGCCGTCATCAGCACGAGCACGAGCGCGAAGCCCATCGAGATTTCGTACGAGACCATCTGGGCAGCCGCGCGCATCGCGCCGAGGAACGCGTACTTCGAGTTCGACGCCCAGCCGGCGAGGATCACCGCGTACACGCCGATCGACGAAATCGCCATCGCGTACAGCAGGCCCGCGTTGATGTTCGCGAGCACGGCCTGAGCCTGGAACGGGATCACGGCCCACACGGCAAACGCCGGCACGACGGTCATGACCGGCGCGATCAGGTACAGCCAGCGGCTGGCGGCGCTCGGCTGAATCACTTCCTTCAGCAGCAGCTTCAGCACGTCGGCGATCGGCTGCAGCAGGCCGGCGGGGCCGACGCGGTTCGGGCCGAGACGCACGTGCATCCAGCCGATCAGCTTGCGTTCCCACAGAATCAGGTATGCGACGCACAGCAGGATGACGACGGAGACGACGAGGATGCGCACGATTGCCCACACCGTCGGCCACGCGACGCCGAGAACCTGGGCGCCGCCCGCGTTGATCGTATCGAACAAGCTCATTTACGCCTTCTCCACCACCAGTTCACCGGACAGGCTGCCGAGCGCTGCGCCGGCAGGCGTTGCCGCCGACACGCGAACGACCGTCTCCGCAAGATTCGCGTCGCGCACGGCCGGCAACTGCACCGCACGCTCGCCCTGGCGCACGCGCACCGCGTCGCCTTCCTTCAAGCCCAGCTTGTCGAACAGCGCGGCCGGCAGGGCTGCGGCGTTCGCTACCTTCGCGGCGGCCGTCAGGTGCAGCGCACCTGCGCGGCGCACGAGTGCGTCGGCATGATAGATCGGCACGTCGGCGAGGCGCTCGAAGCCGCCGTTCGCCGCCGTTGCCGCGACGCGAGCCGGTGCGGCCGACGCCTGGTTCGACAGACGGTTCGCGACGCCTGCGTCGCCGAGCGCCGCGAGACGCACTTCTTCCGCCGTTTCGTATTCGAAGTTCGGCAGGCCGAGCAGGCTGCCGAGCACGCGCAGCACCTTCCATGCCGGACGCGTGTCGCCGAGCGGGCGCACGACGCCGTTGAAGCTCTGCACCGAGCCTTCCGCGTTCACGTACGTACCGGCCGTTTCCGTGAACGGCGCAATCGGCAGCAGCACGTCGGCGTAATCGAGGCCGTGCTTGAACGGCGACATCACGACGACCATTTCGGCCTGGTTCAGCGCGGCAAGCGCCTGCGCCGGATCGGCCGTGTCGAATTCCGGTTCGACGTTCAGCAGCACGTAGCCCTTGCGCGGCTGCGCGAACGCTTCACGTGCGTTCAGGCCGCCTTCACCCGGCAGTGCGCCGACGACGTGCGCGCCAACCGTGTTCGCCGCTTCCGTCAGGAAGCCGAACGTGGCGCCGGTGTTGTCGGCGATCCACTGTGCGACGGCGTGCAGCTTCGCGAATTGCGGATGACGGACAGCTGCGTTGCCGAGCAGCACCGCACGGCGCTCACCGTTCGCGAGCGACTGGGCGACCGCTTGCGCAGCCGGCGACGCCGTGACGCCCGCGAGCGTGTCCGGCAGCGCGACACCGCGCAGTTGCGCGACGGCTGCGGCCACGCCGGCCAGTTCGTCGAGCCATGCCGACGGCGCGGCGACGATGCGCTTCGCGGTCGGAATCAGCGAATCGTCAGCGGTCGCGTGCAGGAAGTGCAGCTTCGCGCCGTTCTTCGCGGCCTGGCGCAGGCGTGCGGCGAACAGCGGGTGGTCACGGCGCAGGAACGAGCCGACGACGAACGCGGCATCCACGTTCGACAGGTCGGCGATCGGCATGCCGAGCCACGGTGCGCCCTGGACCGGCGCCGAGAAATCCTGCTGACGCAGACGGAAGTCGACGTTCGGCGTCTTCAGTTCGTTGGCGAGCTGCTTCACGAGGAACAGCTCTTCAGCGGTGCTGTGCGCGCTCGCGAGCATCGCCAGCGCATTCGCGCCGTGATCCGCGGCGATGCCCTTCAGGCCCTTCGCGACGTATTCGAGCGCGGTCTGCCAGTCGGTTTCGATCCACTGGCCGCCCTGCTTCAGCATCGGCTTCGTCAGGCGCTCTTCGCTGTTCAGGCCTTCGTACGAGAAACGATCCTTGTCCGAGATCCAGCATTCGTTGATCGCTTCGTTCTCGAACGGCAGCACGCGCATCACGCGGTTGTTCTTCACCTGCACGACGAGGTTCGCGCCGACGGAATCGTGCGGGCTCACCGACTTGCGGCGCGACAGTTCCCACGTACGGGCGCTGTAGCGGAACGGCTTGCTGGTCAGCGCG
Organism: Burkholderia sp. BCC1993; assembly: GCF_905339865.1. Classification (NCBI taxonomy): domain Bacteria; kingdom Pseudomonadati; phylum Pseudomonadota; class Betaproteobacteria; order Burkholderiales; family Burkholderiaceae; genus Burkholderia; species Burkholderia sp. BCC1993. Next base: position 24,747 of record NZ_CAJPGZ010000019.1, read on the forward strand.
CCGACCGGGCACAGGTCGATCATGTTGCCGGACAGTTCGGAGTCGACCGTCTTGCCGACGAACGTCGTGATTTCCGAGTGCTCGCCGCGGCCCAGCATGCCGAGCTCCATCACGCCGGCGACTTCCTGGCCGAAGCGGACGCAGCGCGTGCAGTGGATGCAGCGCGACATTTCTTCCATCGAGATCAGCGGGCCCACGTTCTTGTGGAACACCACGCGCTTCTCTTCCGAGTAGCGCGACGACGATTTGCCGTAGCCGACCGCCAGATCCTGCAGCTGGCATTCGCCGCCCTGATCGCAGATCGGACAGTCGAGCGGGTGGTTGATGAGGAGGAATTCCATCACCGACTGCTGCGCCTTCACGGCCTTGTCGGACTGCGTGTGCACGATCATGCCGGCCGACACGGGCGTCGCGCAGGCAGGCACGGCCTTCGGCATCTTCTCGACTTCGACGAGACACATCCGGCAGTTGGCCGCGACCGACAGTTTCTTGTGATAGCAGAAGTGAGGAATGTACGTATCCGCCTTGTGCGCAGCCTGGATCACCATGCTGCCTTCGGGCACCTCGACCTTCTTGCCGTCTATTTCAAGTTCAACCATGATGGTGAATGGTCCTTAACCTATTTCCGCCCGTTCGCGCCTTCGCCCGACCGTGCGCTCAAATTCCGCAACCGGTGCTTCGCTTCAGGCTGCCGCCGCGTGCGCGTGGCCGCCGACCATGCAGTGCTTGTGCTCGACGTGGTACGCGAATTCGTCCCAGTAGTGCTTGAGCATCCCGCGAACCGGCATCGCCGCCGCATCGCCGAGCGCGCAGATCGTGCGGCCCATGATGTTCTCGGCAACCGAGTTCAGCAGGTCCAGATCTTCCTGGCGGCCTTCGCCGTGCTCGATACGATTCACGACGCGATACAGCCAGCCGGTGCCTTCACGGCACGGCGTGCACTGGCCGCACGATTCCTCGTAGTAGAAGTACGACAGGCGCAGCAGCGAACGCACCATGCAGCGCGTCTCGTCCATCACGATCACCGCGCCGGAGCCGAGCATCGAGCCCGCCTTCGCGATCGAGTCGTAATCGAGATCGGTCTGCATCATGATGTCGCCCGGGATCACCGGCGCCGACGAGCCGCCCGGAATCACGGCCTTGATCTTGCGGCCGCCGCGCATCCCGCCGGCGAGCTCCATCAGCGTCGCGAACGGCGTGCCGAGCGGCACTTCATAGTTGCCCGGACGCTCGACGTCGCCCGACACCGAGAAGATCTTCGTGCCGCCGTTGTTCGGCTTGCCGATTTCGAGGTAATTCTGCGGCCCGATGGACAGCAGGAACGGCACCGCGGCGAACGTCTCGGTGTTGTTGATCGTGGTCGGCTTGCCGTACACGCCGAAGCTCGCCGGGAACGGCGGCTTGAAGCGCGGCTGGCCCTTCTTGCCTTCGAGCGACTCGAGCAGCGCCGTTTCCTCGCCGCAGATGTACGCGCCGTAACCGTGATGCGCGTGCAGCTGGAACGAGAATTCCGAGCCCATGATGTTGTCGCCGAGGAAACCCGCGGCGCGCGCCTCATCGAGCGCGGCCTCGAAGCGTCGATACACTTCGAAGATTTCGCCGTGGATGTAGTTGTAGCCGACGGTGATGCCCATCGCGTACGCGCCGATGGCCATGCCTTCGATCAGCGCATGCGGGTTCCAGCGCAGGATGTCGCGATCCTTGAACGTGCCCGGCTCGCCTTCGTCCGAGTTGCAGACGAGGTACTTCTGCCCCGGGAACTGGCGCGGCATGAAGCTCCACTTCAGGCCGGTCGGGAAGCCCGCACCGCCACGGCCACGCAGGCCCGACGCTTTCACGTCGGCGATCACCTGCTCCGGCGGAATCTTTTCTTCGAGAATGCGGCGCAGCTGCTTGTAGCCGCCGCGCGCAACGTAGTCTTCGAGATGCCAGTTCTCGCCGTTCAGACCAGCGAGGATCAGCGGTTTGATGTGACGGTCGTGGAGGGACGTCATTTCGAGAGCTCCTCAAGCAGCTGGTCGATCTTCTCGCGGCTCATGAAGCTGCACATTCTGTGATTGTTCACCAGCAGCACCGGCGCATCGCCGCACGAGCCCATGCATTCGCCTTCCTTCAGCGTGAACTTGCCGTCGGGCGTGGTCTCGCCGAAGCCGATGCCCAGCTTCTGTTTCAGGTAGTCGGCCGTCGCTTCCGCGCCGCCGTGCGGGCCAAGCTGGCACGGCAGGTTCGTGCAGAGCGTGATCTTGTGCTTGCCGACCGGTTTGAGCTCGTACATCGTGTAGAACGTCGCGACTTCCTGCACGGCGACGGCCGGCATGCCGAGATAGTCCGCGACGAACTGCATCAGTTCGGGCGACAGCCAGCCGTGCTCTTCCTGAGCGACGGCCAACGCCGACATCACGGCGGACTGTTTCTGATCGGCGGGATACTTCGTCAACGCTCGATCGATTTCCTTCAGGCCTTCAGCTGAGATCATTTTCAGACACGACTCTTTCAATTCCTACCGAACGAACAACCTGCCGCACTGCAGTGCATGGACGGCAGACCTGGCGCTCACTGTTGACAGCTTGCGAAGCCGCGCCGGTTCGGCGCATACCGCATGTGACTTCGCGTGTGACTGACTGCTCGCCGCCCGCTCGCGCAGGCGGCGCAACCATTAGCGATCGATTTCGCCGAACACGATGTCCTGCGTACCGATGATCGTGACGGCGTCGGCAATCATGTGACCGCGCGCCATTTCGTCGAGCGACGCGAGGTGCGCGAAGCCCGGTGCGCGGATCTTGAGGCGATACGGCTTGTTGGCACCATCCGACACGAGGTAGATGCCGAATTCACCCTTCGGATGCTCGACTGCCGCGTACGCCTCGCCTTCCGGCACGTGAAAACCTTCGGTGAAGAGCTTGAAGTGGTGAATCAAGTCTTCCATGTTGGTCTTCATGCCGACGCGCGACGGCGGCGCAACCTTGTGATTGTCGGTCATCACCGGGCCCGGATTCTTGCGGAGCCACTCAATACACTGTTTCGCGATACGGACGGACTGGCGCATTTCTTCGACGCGCACCAGATAGCGGTCGTAGCAATCGCCGTTCACGCCGACCGGCACGTCGAAATCCATGCGGTCGTACACTTCGTACGGCTGCTTCTTGCGCAGGTCCCAGGCGATACCCGAGCCGCGCAGCATCGGGCCCGTCAGGCCCATCTGCAGCGCACGCTCCGGGCTGACGACGCCGATCCCGACCAGACGCTGTTTCCAAATCCGGTTATCGGTCAGCAGCGTTTCGTATTCGTCGACGCACTTCGGGAAGCGCGTGAAGAAGTCGTCGATGAAGTCGAGCACCGAGCCGCTGCGCGCTTCGTTCATCTTCGCGAGCGCCTTCTCGTTGCGAATCTTCGACGCCTTGTATTGCGGCATTGCGTCAGGCAGGTCGCGATAGACGCCGCCCGGACGGTAGTACGCCGCGTGCATCCGGGCACCGGACACCGCCTCGTACACGTCCATCAGGTCTTCGCGCTCGCGGAATGCGTACAGGAACACGGCCATCGCGCCGACGTCGAGCGCGTGCGCGCCGATCCACATCAGGTGGTTCAGCACGCGGGTGATCTCGTCGAACAGCACGCGGATGTACTGCGCGCGCTCCGGCACGTCGATGCCGAGCAGGCGCTCGATCGCGAGCACGTAGCCGTGCTCGTTGACCATCATCGACACGTAGTCGAGACGATCCATGTACGGCACGGACTGGATGAAGGTCTTGCTTTCCGCGAGCTTTTCGGTCGCGCGGTGCAGCAGGCCGATGTGCGGATCGGCACGCTGAATGACTTCGCCGTCGAGCTCGAGCACCAGGCGCAGCACGCCGTGCGCTGCCGGGTGCTGCGGGCCGAAGTTGAGGGTGTAGTTCTTGATTTCTGCCATGACGCCCCCTTAATGTTTCAGACCGCCATAGCGATCCTCGCGGATCACGCGCGGCGTGATTTCGCGCGGCTCGATCGTCACCGGCTGGTAGACGACCCGCTTCTCTTCCGGGTCGTAACGCATTTCGACATAGCCCGACACCGGGAAGTCCTTGCGGAACGGATGGCCGATGAAGCCGTAGTCGGTGAGGATGCGGCGCAGGTCGGGGTGACCCTCGAACACGAGGCCGTACAGGTCGAACGCTTCGCGCTCGTACCAGTTTGCGGAGGTCCAGATGTCGACGAGCGACGCCACGATCGGCAGATCGTCGTCCGGCGCGAACACGCGCAGGCGCAGGCGCCAGTTGTTCGTGACCGACAGCAGCTGCGACACGGCCGCGAAACGCGGGCCGTCGTAGGCGCCGTCGCCGTACGTTTGATAGTCGACGCCGCACAGGTCGATCAGCTGCTCGAAACGGAGCTTCGGATCGTCGCGCAGCGTCTTTGCGACTTCGAGGTAATCGCTCGCCTTCACGACGAGCGTCAGTTCACCGATCGCTTCGGTGAGGCTCACCACGCGCGCGCCGAGCGCGGCTTCGAGGTTGGCCTTGAGGGTCTCGATTTTGCTTGCCATATTGAGGGGACGCTCGGGGCTTTATTGACGGGCGATGGTGTTGGTGCGGCGGATCTTCGCCTGCAGCTGGATCACGCCGTAGACCAGCGCCTCGGCCGTGGGCGGACAGCCCGGCACGTAGACGTCGACCGGCACGATCCGGTCGCAACCGCGGACCACCGAGTACGAGTAGTGGTAGTAGCCGCCACCGTTCGCGCACGACCCCATCGAGATCACCCAGCGCGGCTCGGCCATCTGGTCGTACACGCGGCGCAGCGCGGGCGCCATCTTGTTGCACAGCGTGCCGGCGACGATCATCACGTCCGACTGACGCGGGCTCGGACGGAACACGACCCCGAACCGGTCCAGGTCGTAACGGGCCGCGCCCGCATGCATCATCTCGACGGCGCAACACGCGAGCCCGAACGTCATCGGCCACAGCGAGCCGGTACGCGTCCAGTTGATCAGCTTGTCAGCCGTCGTGGTGACAAACCCTTCCTTCAAGACCCCTTCGATACTCATTTGCTTTCCACTCCAGACGAGCGGCCCAGCGTGGCCGCCCATGCAAACCGGCGATTAACCCATCACTCCCAGTCGAGCCCGCCTTTCTTCCAGATATAGGCAAAGCCCAGCAGGAATTCGAGCAGAAAAATCATCATTGCGATGAAACCCGGCCAGCCGATGTCCCGGAGCGCGACGCCCCACGGAAACAGGAATGCGGTTTCGAGATCGAAGATGATGAACAGGATGGCGACGAGGTAGTACCGGACGTCGAATTTCATCCGGGCGTCTTCAAAGGCTTCGAAGCCGCACTCGTACGGTGCGTTCTTCTCGACGTCCGGCTTGTTGGGACCAAGGAGCTTGCCGATGCTGACCAGCGCTATACCTAAACCAGTGCCCACGAGGAGGAACAACAAGACGGGGTAATAGGCTGCGAGGTTCAAGGCAATCCTCTATCGGTTGGTTCTGAGCGTCCGGAGAATACCACTTCCGGCGGAAGGAATCATTTCGGAGTGCGTGCAATCACAAGACAATCGCAAGGCACACCCCACAAATGAAAAATGCCAGCCACTAGAAGCGGCTGGCATTGAGTAACTTTGGTGCCGACGGCGAGACTCGAACTCGCACAGCTTTCGCCACTACCCCCTCAAGATAGCGTGTCTACCAATTTCACCACGTCGGCACTGCATGCAACTCGGGTTGTACTGCTTGTTCCCGCGAATCGCTTCAAGAATTAAATTCTAACCCGAGTTCCAGATTTGTTCAACGCACAACCGCAAAAATTTTGACTTTTTATTTCGGGACGTCCTGGCCCGGCGCGCTCGCAGCCGAACCCGCGGCGGCGGACGCTGCGACGGCCGGGGCCGACGCCGCAGGCGCCGATGCCGGCGCGGTCGCCGCCGCGCCGAGCACGCCTGCCGACGGCGTCGACTTGTACGAACCGAGGTAAGTCAGTGCGAGCGTTGCGACGAAAAAGATCGTCGCGAGAATGCCCGTCGTGCGCGACAGAAAGTTCGCGGAGCCCGTCGCACCGAACAGGCTGCCCGACGCGCCGCTGCCGAATGCAGCACCCATGTCGGCACCCTTGCCGTGCTGCAGCAGCACCAGCCCGATCACACCCAGTGCAGACAGTACCTGCACGACAATAATCAGCGTCTTGAATAACAGCATCACACCCACCCGATTGGATCAGGCGACCGGACCGACCGGCCGCCATCATGGTTCAATTCGACCCCGGACCGCTCAACGCGCGGCCCGGCAGATCGCCAGGAAATCTTCCGCCTTCAGCGACGCGCCGCCGATCAGGCCGCCGTCGATGTCCGGCTGCGCGAACAGCTCTTCCGCGTTGTCCGGCTTCACACTGCCGCCGTACAGCACCGATACGTCCGCCGCCCCCTTCGCCGCGAGACGCGCACGCAGGAATGCGTGCACGTCCTGCGCCTGTGCCGACGTCGCGCTCTTGCCCGTGCCGATCGCCCAGACCGGCTCGTACGCGACGACGATGCGCGCCGCTTCGTCGGCCGTCAGCACGGCCAGCACGGCGTCGAGCTGCGCACCGACCACCTGCTCGGTCGCACCCGCTTCGCGCTCGTCGAGCGTTTCACCGACGCACACGACGGGCGTGAGGCCTGCCGCGAGCGCGCGCTGCGTCTTCGCAGCGACGGTTTCGCTGCACTCGCCGTGATACGCGCGACGCTCCGAGTGACCGACGATCGCATACTGCGCGCCGAACTCCGCCACCATCGCGGCCGCCACTTCACCGGTGAACGCGCCCTGCTCGTGCGCGGACACGTCCTGCGCGCCGAACGCGACACGGCCGCCGGCGAGCTGCGCCTGAACCTGCGCGAGATACGGGAACGGCACGCACACGCCGATCGACGTCTCGGCCGCCACCGCGCCTGCGCCCTGCACCACTTCGTTCAGCAATGCCTGGTTGCCGGCCAGCCGGCCGTGCATCTTCCAGTTGCCGATCACTCGCTTCGTTCGTTGTTTCGACATCGTGTCCGTCTCGTCACTATCTTGTCATTAACGCACCGGAAACCGGCCGTCAGGTTGGATCTGGCGAAGCAAACCCGCGATTTTACTGCGCGCGACTTGAACCGGTCAAACCGCGCATGTCAAGTCCGGCCGCACGGCCGTCAGGTGGTCGTACCCCAATCGAGCACGATCTTGCCGATGTGCTCGCCGCTTTCCATCAGCGCATGCGCCTGCGCGGCTTCGCCGGCCGGCAGCACGCGGTAGATCACGGGCTTGATGCGGCCGTCCGCGAGCAGCGGCCAGACGCGCGCCTTCAGCTGTGCGGCGATGCGCGCCTTGAACTCGACCGGACGCGGACGCAGTGTCGAGCCCGTCACCGTCAGCCGGCGGCGCAGGATCTCGTTCAGGTTGACCTCGGCCTTCGCACCGCCAAGCAGCGCGATCAGCACGAGGCGGCCGCCATCCGCGAGCGCGGACAGTTCGCGCGGCACGTACGAGCCCGCGACCATGTCGAGGATCACGTCGACGCCGCGATCGTGCGTCAGCGACTTGACGACCTCGACGAAGTCCTCGGTCTTGTAGTTGATCGCACGCTCGGCGCCGAGCGCCTCGCATGCGCGGCATTTGTCGGCACTCCCGGCCGTCGCGAACACGCGATAGCCGAGCGCGTGCGCGATCTGGATCGCCGTCACGCCGATCCCGCTCGAGCCGCCCTGCACGAGCAGCGTTTCCTGCTCGCCGCCCTCGCCCGCGCCGAGCAGCGCGCGGTCGAACACGTTGCTCCACACCGTGAAGAACGTTTCGGGCAGCGATGCGGCTTCGATGTCGGTCAGCCCGTCGGGAACCGGCAGGCATTGCGGCAGCGGCGCGACCGCGTACTCGGCGTAGCCGCCGCCCGCGAGCAGCGCACAGACGCGATCGCCCAGCTTCAGGCCGAACGGGTTCAGCGCCGCATCCGACAGGTCGCCGCCGACGATCTCGCCCGCGACCTCGAGGCCCGGCAGATCCGATGCCCCCGGCGGCGGCGCATAGGCGCCCTTGCGCTGGAATACGTCGGGCCGGTTCACGCCGGAAGCCGCCACCTTGATCAGCACTTCGCCGCGCTTCGGTTCGGGGCGCGGACGCTCCGCGAGCTTCAGCACGTCGGGGGCGCCGAATTCGGTGATTTCGATGGCTTTCATGGTGGTCGCTCCAGGATCGGAATCGGGTGGCGCACCCGTGCGCGGCACGGGCGCCTCGCCGGCGCTGCTGCGCCGCACAACGATGCTACAGAAAAAACGGCCGGCACGCTTTCGCACTGCCGGCCGTTCTCACGCCTGTCCGCTTACTGCTGCGGCGGCGTATCCGAATGCGACGCCGCCGCTGCTTCGTTCAGCAGCGCCTTCGCCGACAGACGCACGCGACCCTTCTCGTCCGTCTGGATCACCTTGACCTTCACCTGCTGGCCTTCCTTCAGGTAGTCGTTGATGTCCTTCACGCGCTCGTTGACGATTTCCGAGATGTGCAGCAGGCCGTCCTTGCCCGGCAGCAGGTTCACGATCGCGCCGAAATCGAGCAGCTTGAGCACCGTGCCTTCGTACACCTGGCCGACTTCGATCTCGGCCGTGATTTGCTCGATGCGCTTCTTCGCTTCGGCCATGCCTTCGCTGTTCGTGCTCGCGATCGTCACGACGCCGTCATCCGAGATGTCGATGGTCGTGCCGGTTTCTTCGGTCAGCGCACGGATCACCGAACCACCCTTGCCGATCACGTCGCGGATCTTTTCCGGGTTGATCTTGATCGTGATCATGCGCGGTGCGAATTCCGACAGTTGCGTGTTCGCACCCGACACCGCCGACGTCATCTTGCCGAGGATGTGCATGCGGCCTTCCTTCGCCTGCGCGAGCGCGACCTGCATGATTTCCTTCGTGATGCCCTGGATCTTGATGTCCATCTGCAGCGCCGTCACGCCTTGCTCCGTGCCGGCCACCTTGAAGTCCATGTCGCCGAGGTGATCTTCGTCGCCGAGGATGTCGGTCAGCACCGCGAACTTGTTGCCTTCGAGGATCAGGCCCATCGCGATACCCGCGACGTGCGCCTTCATCGGCACGCCGGCGTCCATCAGCGCGAGGCAGCCGCCGCACACCGATGCCATCGACGACGAACCGTTCGATTCGGTGATTTCCGACACGACGCGGATCGAGTAGCCGAATTCGTCGGCGCTCGGCAGGCACTTGACCAGCGCGCGCTTCGCGAGACGGCCGTGACCGATTTCGCGACGCTTCGGCGAGCCGACGCGGCCCGTTTCGCCGGTCGCGAACGGAGGCATGTTGTAGTGGAGCATGAAGCGCTCGCGGTATTCGCCTTCGAGCGCGTCGATGATCTGCTCGTCACCCTTCGTGCCGAGCGTCGCGACGACGAGCGCCTGCGTTTCGCCACGCGTGAACAGCGCCGAACCGTGGGTGCGCGGCAGCACGCCGGTGCGGATCTCGATCGGACGCACGGTGCGCGTGTCGCGACCGTCGATGCGCGGCTCGCCGTTCAGGATCTGCGAACGGACGATCTTCGCTTCGATGTCGAACAGGACGTTGCCGACGGTCGCCTTGTCGGCCGCGACCGTGCCAGCCGCCAGCGCGTCTTCCTCGAGCTTCGCCGAGGTTGCCGCGTAGACTTCCTTCAGCTTCGTCGAACGCGCTTGCTTGTCGCGCAGCTGGTAAGCGGCGAGCAGGTCGTTCTGCGCCAGCTCGGTCACGCGCGCGATCAGCGCCTCGTTCTTCGGCGCCGGCTGCCAGTCCCACTCGGGCTTGCCGCCTTCACGCACCAGCTCGTGGATCGCGTCGATCGCGACCTGCATCTGCTCGTGGCCGAACACGACCGCGCCCAGCATCACGTCTTCCGACAGCTGGTCGGCTTCCGATTCGACCATCAGCACCGCGCGCTCCGTACCGGCGACGACGAGGTCGAGGCTCGATGCCTTGATCTGGTCACGCGTCGGGTTCAGCACGTAGGCGTTGTCGATGTACGCGACGCGCGCGGCACCGACCGGACCGTTGAACGGCAGGCCCGACACGGCGAGCGCGGCCGATGCGCCGATCAGCGCGGGGATGTCCGCCGGAATTTCCGGGTTCACGGACAGCACGTGGATCACGACCTGGACTTCGTTGTAGAAGCCTTCCGGGAACAGCGGGCGCAGCGGACGGTCGATCAGGCGCGACGTCAGCGTCTCGTGTTCCGACGGACGGCCTTCGCGACGGAAGAAGCCGCCCGGGATCTTGCCGGCCGAGTAGGTCTTTTCGAGGTAGTCGACGGTCAGCGGGAAGAAGTCCTGACCCGGCTTCGCCGACTTCGCGCCGACGACGGTTGCCAGCACGACGGTGTCTTCCACGTCGACGATCACGGCACCGCTCGCCTGGCGGGCGACTTCACCGGTTTCGAGGCGCACCTTGTGCTGGCCCCACTGGAATTCCTTCACGACCTTGTTGAACATGGACATGGTTGCTCCTTTGGATTCATTCATTTCATTCGCCGTGCGGGCCATCCCGCGCGGCGGCGTCCCGACCGAATCACCCGGAGCAAGGTGTGTTTTTTATGCCATTCCAGCACGCCGCTCGTCGAGCGGCGCGCTGGAATGACACAAATCCCGACCCCGGTATCAGCCGTTCCGGCAGCCCGGCACGCACGTGCCGGACAACCTGCGGTGCGCGTGACGCTACGCACCGCGCAAAAACAAAATGCCTGCATCAGCGGACTGACACAGGCATCTTGCTGGCGGCAATCGCCTCGATTACTTACGCAGACCCAGCTTCTCGATCAGCGCGCGGTAACGGTCGGCATCCTTGCCCTTGAGGTAGTCGAGCAGCTTGCGGCGGCGGCTCACCATGCGCAGCAGGCCGCGGCGGCTGTGGTGATCCTTCGCGTGGGTCTTGAAGTGACCCGTCAGTTCGACGATACGTGCGGTCAGCAGTGCGACCTGGACTTCGGGCGAACCCGTGTCGTTGGTACCGCGGGCGAACTGAGCAACGACTTCCGACTTCTTGATATCTGCAACAGACATGAGATTTCCTTTGTTTCCTACTGGCTAACTAACAGGCGGACACGGAAGAATGGCCGTGCCGTGACTTACAACCGGCGGGCATTGTAGCACAACTGCACGCCGTTCTACCGCCTCCTGTCACGGGCGCGTCATCGAGCAGGTCGACGGCATCTGCGTGCGCTGCGCGGGCACCGCGAGGACCGTCCGGAAACCGTATCCCGAGCCCTCGTTGTCGAAGCGCACGCCCGGCGTGCCGGCCTTGTCCATTTCCATCACATAAAGGGGCTGGATCAACTGGTGATCCTGCCCACGCATCGACGACGCGTGGAAGCCGTCGTCGAGCGACAGCCCTTCCAGCGCGCGCGCCACCGCGACGGGGTCGGACGAGCCGGCGCGATTCATCGCCGCCGCGAGCATCTCGATCATCAGGCTCATCCGTCGCACCGGATAGTCGTCCGGGGCAGCGGGAAAACGGGTCCGGAACGCGCGGTAGAACGCGTCAGATTGCGCGCCGCCCGCGTTCGGATGCCAGTCCGCGACGGCGACCACCCGGCCGACGCCCGCGTCGCCGAGCGCGGCCGGCGCGCCGAGGCTGTTGCCGTAGAACGTATAGAACTTCGCGTTCAGCCCCTGCTCGCGTGCCGCCTTCACGAGCAGCGTGAGGTCATTGCCCCAGTTGCCGGTCACGACGGCGTCCGCGCCGCTCGCCCGGATCTTCGCGATATAGGGCGAGAAATCCTTGATGCGGCCGATCGGGTGGAATTCGTCGCCGGCGATCATCACGTCGGGGCGCCGCTCGGCCAGCGCCTGCCGCGCCAGCGCGCTGACGTCGTGGCCGAAGCTGTAGTCCTGATTCAGCAGGTAGACCTTGCGCAGCGTGCGGTCGCGCGCCATCACGTCCGCCAGCGCGGCCATCCGCATCCCCGCGTGCGCGTCGAAGCGGAAATGCCAGAAGCTGCAGCGCGCACCGGTGAGCGCCGGATCGTCGGCCGAATAGTTGAGGAACAGCATCCGGCTGTCCGGATTGCGCGCGTTCAGCTTGTCGAGCGCCGCGACGAGCGCGGCCGCGACCGCCGAGCTGTTGCCCTGCGCGACGAAACCGATGTGCCGGTCCGCCGCCGCGCGCAACTGCACGAGCGCCTCCTCCGGGCTGCCCTTGCTGTCGAGCACGACGAGTTCGAGCGGGTGCGCGCCGTCACGCAGCTTCACGCCACCCGCCGCGTTGACCCGCTCGACGCCGAAGCGCAGGTTGCGCTCGACCGCCGCGCCCGCGTTCGCGAACGGGCCCGACATCCCTTCGATCAGCGCGATCCGCACCGGCTCGCCTGCCGCGAACGCGGACGACGCCAGCATCCACCCCGCGCTCCATGCGAGCGCGTACCGTTTCCACAGCTGCATCGGCTCCCTGCCCTTCAACCTGTCCGAGAAGCGCGGATCATAGGCCGCGGGCGGCGCCGGCCGCAAGCCCGGCGCGAAACGACACCCCGACGGCACCCAGCCGGCGATCCGCACCGATTTTTTCGGCACGATGCGCCGACGCGCGCCGTCCGTGATACAACTGAACGGTTAGAGCGTTCCGGAGAATCCCATGCGCATTCGCATTCCCGCGCGCCTGCCGGTGCTGGTCGCCTGCGCGGCGGCGCTGCTCGCCGGTTGTGCGCAACCATGGCAGCAATACCAGGCCGGCCAGGACGAGTCGGCGATCGTCGCGCGCATGGGCCCGCCGCGCGAGATCTACGACCTGCCCGGCGGCGGCAAGCGCCTGATGTGGCCGACCCAGCCGATGGGCGAGATCACCGTCGCGGCCGACGTCGACGCGGCCCACCGTATCGTCAGCGTGCGCCAGGTGCTGCAGCCGAGCGAGTTCTATCGCGCGGACATCGGCAAGTGGACCAAGACCGACGTGCTCGTCAATTTCGGCCGCCCGGTCGAGACGTCCTACTTCCCGCTGATGAAGCGCGAGGTATGGACCTACCGCTATCTCGAAGACAACGTCTGGTACATGATGTACAGCTTCTACTTCGACCCGCAGGGCATCCTGCGCACCACGCAGAAAACACCGGACCCGCTGCACGATCCCGACCGCCGCAACCTGTTCTGATCGCTGATCGGATCGATTGCGCATTTACGCGCAATTTTCGCAATGGCCATTCACGAATTATTGCGTGAATGGCCATTTCATTTTTTCCGTCATATTCGATTAATTTCGAATTGAAGCAGCAATCCTTTCCGATCGAATATGCGCCGACAGCATCGCGGTGAGCCCCGTACCACGCGGGCGCCGGCGGGAAACAGGCATACACGATACATGTCATGCGTTGCATTGGTGCATTCGGTGCACCTCTCCAGATCGAGTTGAAACAATTTGTATCATTGGCACCGGACGTTAGGGCATACCCCTAATATCGGACGAAATTGAACCTTTCAATTTAGAAAGCATCCTATTGCTCCACTTCGCTCGATATTTGTTTTTCCTTATCATAAAGGAGTCCTCATGAATCGCCCCAAGAGCATGCTGGTTGCCAACATCGCCTGGGCCCGCGAGACGCACGAGCACACGCCCGGTTTCTTCGACGCGCTCGCGCGCGGCCAGAATCCGCGCGTGCTGTGGATCGGCTGCGCCGACAGCCGGGTGCCAGCCGAAACCATCACGCATTGCGTGCCCGGCGAGCTGTTCGTCCATCGCAACATCGCGAACCTGTTCCATCCCGACGACGACAATTCCGCGAGCGTGCTCGAGTACGCCGTGCGCGTGCTCGAAGTCGACCACGTGATCGTGTGCGGCCACTACGGATGCGGCGGGGTGCGCGCGTCGCTGCTGCCGCCGCCGGCCGACCTGCCGCACGTCGCGCGCCGCATCGCGCCGCTGTGCGCGCTTGCACGGCGCCATCGCGACACGCTCGACGGACTCGACGACACGGCCGCCGCCGACCGTCTGGCGGAACTCAACGTGCTCGAACAGGTGCGGCTGCTGCGCGCTTCGCCGATCGTGCATGGCCGGCAGCGGCCGCCGCTCGTGCACGGCTGGATCTTTTCGCTCGCCGACGGTCGCCTGAAGGAACTCGACTCCGGCTACACGGCAGCGCCGGCCGAAGCCGAACCGGAGTATGCCGCCATGGCCGCCGCACTCGGCTGACCCGCCCCTCCCTACGCCAATGAAATCACCCCAACCATGAAACTGAACGACCGCCTGTCCACCCTGCCGCGCGACATCGTCGCCGGCATCGTCGTGTTCCTCGTCGCGCTGCCGTTGTGTCTCGGCATCGCCAATGCGTCCGGCGTCGAGCCGTTCGCCGGGCTCGTGTCCGGCATCGTCGGCGGGATCATCGTCGCGCTGTTGAGCGGCTCGTCACTGTCGGTCAGCGGGCCGGCCGCCGGCCTCGTCGTGATCGTCGTCGAAGGGATCGCGCAACTCGGCAGCTTTTCCGCGTTCCTGCTCGCGGTGCTGCTGTCCGGCGTGCTGCAGTTCGGCTTCGGCATGCTGCGCGCCGGCCGCTTCGCCGCGTACGTACCGTCGCCCGTCATCAAGGGCATGCTCGCGGCGATCGGCCTGCTGCTGGTCGTGAAGCAGATTCCGTTCGCATTCGGCATCGGCGGGCCGGCCGCGCAATCGTTTGCATCGTGGCCTGGCCTGCCGACCGCCTGGGCCGCAACGGCCATCGCGCTCGTCTCGCTCGCGCTGCTGGTCGCGTGGGACACGCCGGCGCTCAAGCGCTTCGGCTGGGTGCGCGCGGTGCCCGCGCCGCTCGCGGTCGTCGTGTTCGGCATCGGCGCGACGCTGGTGCTCGGGGTCGTTGCACCGTCGGTCGCGCCGGGCGCCGCGCATCGCGTCACGCTGCCGGAACTCGAATCGTTCGCGGCGCTCGCGGCATCGCTGAAGCATGCCGAGCTCGGCCCGAACTTCGCGCAACTCGTCAATCCGGACGTATGGCGCGTCGCGATCACGCTCGCGGTCGTCGCGAGCCTCGAGACGCTGCTGAGCCTGGAGGCGGTCGAACAGATCGATCCGAAGCGCCGGCCGACCCAGCCGGACCGCGAGCTCAAGGCCCAGGGCGTCGGCAATCTCGTCGCGGGCGCGGTCGGCGGGCTGCCGATCACGTCGGTGATCGTGCGCAGTTCGGTCAACGTGAACGCGGGTGCCCAAAGCCGGATGTCGGCGATCGTGCACGGGATCCTGCTGCTCGCCAGCGTGTTCGCGCTCACCGGGCTGATCAACCTGATCCCGCTCGCGAGCCTCGCGGCGATCCTGATCCACACCGGCTTCAAGCTCGCGAAACCGGCGCTGTTCCGCTCGGTGCTGAAGCAGGGCCCGGCCGCGTTCGTGCCGTTCGCCGCGACGATCGCGGGCGTGCTGGCGGTCGACCTGCTGTTCGGCATCGCGCTCGGCCTCGCCTGCAGCGTGCTGGCGGTCGCGGTGGCGAACCTGAAGAGCCCCGTCACGCTCGCGCAGCACGACGACCACTTCCTGCTGTCGTTCCGCAAGGACGTGTCGTTCCTCGGCAAGGTGCAGGTCAAGCATCACCTGCGGCACATTCCGGACCGCGCGGCCGTGATCATCGACGCGACGCGCGCCGACTACATCGACCTCGACGTGCTCGAACTGCTCGACGCGTTCATCGCCGATGCGCCGCGGCGCGGGATCGCGGTCGAATTCCGCCGCCGCAGCCCGGCGCCCCGCCCGGCCGCGCGCCGCTGGCTGTTCCGCGCGCCGGCCGCCGAATGAGCGCCGCATGAAAAACGCCCCGGGCGGCGCAAGGCCGCACGGGGCGTTTCGTGTGCTTCGGGCGCTCGACGCGCAGCGCTTACGCGCGCTGCGGGTTGACCTTGTCGTCCTTCGAATGCAGTTTGTTCAGCGCCGAGATGTACGCCTTCGCGGACGCGGCGACGATGTCCGGATCGGTGCCGACACCGTTGACGATCCGCCCGCTCTTCGACAGCCGGACCGTCACTTCGCCCTGCGCCTGCGTGCCGGTCGTGATCGCGTTCACCGAGTACAGCAGCAGTTCGGAACCGCTGCCGACTTCACCCTCGATCGCGTTGAACGTCGCGTCGACCGGCCCGTTGCCGCGTGCCTCGCCGGTCACTTCCTCGCCTTCGACCGCGAACACGATCTTCGCCTGCGGCTGCTCGCCCGTCTCCGAACGCTGCGACAGCGACACGAACTTGAAGTGCTCCTGCTCGTGCGCGAGCGCCGATTCTTCCGAGACGATCGCGATGATGTCTTCGTCGAAGATCTCGGCCTTGCGGTCGGCGAGGTCCTTGAAGCGCATGAACGCGGCGTTCAATTCGGCCTCGCTGTCGAGCGACACGCCGAGCTCCTGCAGGCGCTGCTTGAACGCATTGCGACCCGACAGCTTGCCGAGCACGATCTTGTTCGCGGTCCAGCCCACGTCTTCCGCGCGCATGATTTCGTAGGTGTCGCGCGCCTTCAGCACGCCGTCCTGGTGGATGCCCGACGCGTGCGCGAACGCGTTCGCGCCGACCACCGCCTTGTTCGGCTGCACGACGAAACCGGTGATCTGCGACACGAGCTTCGAGGTCGGCACGATCTGCGTCGTGTCGATGCCGACGTCGAGGCCGAAGTAGTCCTTGCGGGTCTTCACGGCCATCACGATTTCTTCGAGCGACGTGTTGCCCGCGCGCTCGCCGAGACCGTTGATCGTGCACTCGACCTGGCGCGCACCGCCGATCTTCACGCCGGCGAGCGAGTTCGCCACCGCCATCCCGAGATCGTTGTGGCAATGCACGGAGAAGATCGCCTTGTCCGAGTTCGGAATGCGTTCGCGCAGCGTCTTCACGAGGTGGCCGTAGAGCTCCGGCACGCCGTAGCCGACCGTGTCGGCGATGTTGATCGTCGTCGCCCCTTCGGCGATCACCGCTTCCAGCACGCGGCACAGGAAGTCGAGATCCGAACGGCTGCCGTCTTCCGGCGAGAATTCGACGTTGTCGGTGAACTTGCGCGCGAAGCGCACCGCGAGGCGCGCCTGCTCGAACACCTGGTCCGGCGTCATCCGCAGCTTCTTTTCCATGTGCAGCGGCGACGTCGCGATGAACGTGTGGATCCGCGAGCTGTTGGCCGGCTTCAGCGCGTCGGCCGCACGCTGGATGTCCTTGTCGTTGGCGCGCGCCAGCGAGCAGATCGTGCTGTCCTTCACGAGACCGGCGATCGTGTGGATCGCGTCGAAGTCGCCGTTCGAGCTGGCCGCGAAACCGGCCTCGATCACGTCGACCTTCATCCGCTCGAGATGCTTCGCGATGCGGACTTTCTCTTCCTTCGTCATCGACGCGCCGGGTGATTGTTCACCGTCACGCAACGTCGTATCGAAAATGATCAGCTTGTCTGTCATGGGGGGCTCCAGGGCTCTTTATACGGGAATCGAACGTAATGAGATCGCGCCACCGCTGGCGACGCTCAACAACAGACGAGGCTTGACGGAGGGCGAGAACGGTCAGCGCGGCAGGCGCGCCAAAGCTAGCGCGCGTAGCGGCGCACCGGCTAGAAGGAGGGAGAGGCGGGAAAATGCGGTCATGCCGGAGACTATAGCGGCATTCCGCCGGGTGCGCAATCGGACGGCACCCGGGATGCCGGGCCCCGACGCACGAAAAAGGGGCAAATGAAAACGGCGGCCCGGAATCATCTCCGAGGCCGCCGCTTCCGGACAGGTTGCGCGTCAGTGATCGCGTTGCGACGAGCGCGCGGGATTCGCCCGCCCGCGCACGGCCATGTAGGCCCAGAACACGTAGCCGGACAGCCCGTACAGCACGAACAGGCAGAACAGCATCAGCGGCGGATCGGACGACACGAGCACGAACGCGACGACGACCAGCAGGATCGCCGCGAACGGCACGCGATGCCGCACGTCGAGCGCCTTGCCGCTGTAGAACGGCGCGTTCGACACCATCGTCACGCCCGCATAGATCGTCAGTACGAACGCGACCCACGGCAGCCAGCCGAGCTTCATCGGCACGCGGTTGTCGGTCGCGAGCCAGACGAAGCCGGCGATCAGCGCGGCGGCGGCCGGGCTCGGCAGCCCCTGGAAGAAGCGCTTGTCGACGCTGCCGATGTTCGTGTTGAAGCGCGCGAGACGCAGCGCGGCGCCCGAGCAATAGACGAACGCGGCGAGCCAGCCCCAGCGGCCGAGATCCTTCAGCACCCACTCGTACATCACGAGCGCGGGCGCGACGCCGAACGACACCATGTCCGACAGGCTGTCGAACTGCTCGCCGAACGCGCTTTGCGTATGCGTCATGCGCGCGACGCGCCCGTCCATCCCGTCGAGCACCATCGCGACGAAGATCGCGATCGCGGCGATCTCGAAGCGCACGTTCATCGCCTGCACGACCGCGAAGAAGCCGCAGAACAGCGCGGCGGTCGTGAATGCGTTCGGCAGCAGGTAGATGCCGCGCGTCTTCAGGAACCGCTGGCGCGCGGCGCGGCGGCTCTCGAGCGGCGCGGGATCGGGCGCCATCACCTTGTTGCGGCGGAACGGACGTGGCGTCTGGCCGGAGCCGTTACGCGGCCGACGCGGTTTGAATGCGGCCATCGTGCGCCCCGCCGCTTACTGTTCGAGCTCGGCGAGGATCGTCGACGACGCGTAGACCTTCTCGCCGATCGACACCTTCGCGCGGCTGCCGAGCGGCAGGTACACGTCGACGCGCGAACCGAAGCGGATGAAACCGTAGCGCTGGCCGCGCGACAGCGGCTCGCCGGCGCGCACGTAGCAGAGGATCCGGCGGGCGACGAGGCCGGCGATCTGCACGGCGGTGACGGTCTTGCCGCTTGCCGTCTGGATCACGACCGCATTGCGCTCGTTCTCGGTCGACGCCTTGTCGATCGCCGCGTTCAGGAACGCGCCCGGAAAGTACTCGACCTTGGAGATCGCGCCGTCGACCGGCGAACGCTGCGAGTGGACGTTGAAGACATTCATGAACACGCTGATCTTCAGCGCTTCGCGGTTCGCGTACGGATCCTGCGTGGTCTCGACCGCGACGATGCGGCCGTCGGCCGGGCACAGCACCGCATTCGGCTGCGCCGGGATCGGGCGCTGCGGATCGCGGAAGAACTGGACGACGAAGACGAGCAGCAGCCAGAACGGCCACGCGAAGCCGAAGCCCCCGATGGCGTGGATCAACAACGCGATGACGGCTGCAATCGCGATGAACGGCCAGCCTTCGCGCGCGATGATCGGATGAGGATAGTTCATGGGTTCGTTCGGTGTTCGGTGAATTGCAAAGCCCGTAGGATAGCAAAAGCCGCCCGGGGCACTGCTGCCTTCGGACGGCTTTTTGAAACCGACCCTCCACTCGAAGGGCCGGAACAGCACGTTTTGCGCGATCCGTGCTTAGTTCTTCGTCTGGTCGACGAGCTTGTTCTTCGCGATCCACGGCATCATCGCGCGCAGCTTCGCACCGACCTGCTCGATCTGGTGCTCGGCCGTCAGGCGGCGGCGCGACTGCAGCGTCGGGGCGCCTGCCTTGTTCTCGAGGATGAAGCTCTTTGCGTACTCGCCCGTCTGGATGTCGGTCAGGCACTGCTTCATCGCCTTCTTCGTCTCTTCCGTGACGACGCGCGGGCCCGTCACGTACTCGCCGTACTCGGCGTTGTTCGAGATCGAGTAGTTCATGTTCGCGATGCCGCCTTCGTAGATCAGGTCGACGATCAGCTTCAGTTCGTGCAGGCACTCGAAGTACGCCATTTCCGGCGCGTAGCCGGCTTCGACCAGCGTCTCGAAACCAGCCTTGATCAGCTCGACGGTACCGCCGCACAGCACGGCCTGCTCGCCGAACAGGTCGGTTTCGGTCTCTTCACGGAAGTTCGTCTCGATGATGCCGGCACGGCCGCCGCCGTTCGCTGCCGCGTACGACAGCGCGATGTCGCGGGCCGCGCCCGACTTGTTCTGCGCAACCGCGATCAGGTGCGGCACGCCGCCACCTTGCGAGTACGTGCCGCGCACGGTGTGGCCCGGTGCCTTCGGCGCGATCATGATCACGTCGAGGTCGGCGCGCGGGATCACCTGGCCGTAGTGGACGTTGAAGCCGTGCGCGAATGCCAGTGCGGCGCCCTGCTTGATGTTCGCGTGCACTTCCTTCGCGTACACGTCGGCGATCTGCTCGTCCGGCAGCAGCATCATGACGACGTCCGCGCCCTTCACCGCTTCCGCGACTTCCTTGACCGACAGGCCGGCGTTTTCAGCCTTGCTCCACGACGCGCCGTCCTTGCGAAGGCCGACCGTCACGTTCACGCCGCTCTCCTTCAGGTTCAGTGCGTGTGCATGGCCTTGCGAGCCGTAGCCGATGATCGTGACTTGCTTGCCCTTGATGAGGGAGAGGTCAGCGTCTTTGTCGTAGAAAACGTTCATGATGGTTCCTTCGCTAATTCAAAAATTCAACAATTCGTTCGGATTGGGTACTGCGGGCCGGGACATGACGGCGCACCCGGCGTGCCTCTTTGGCAATTTCGGCATCACACCTTCAGGATGCGCTCGCCGCGTCCGATGCCGGAGCTGCCGGTACGCACGGTCTCTAGGATCGCGGTGGCGTCCAGCCCCTGGATGAATGCGTCGAGCTTGTCGCTCGCGCCCGTCAATTCGATCGTGTAGGTCTTTTCGGTCACGTCGATGATGCGGCCGCGGAAAATGTCCGACATCCGCTTCATTTCTTCGCGCTCCTTGCCCACTGCACGTACCTTGATCAGCATCAGCTCGCGTTCGATGTGTGCACCGTCGGTCAGGTCCACCACTTTCACCACCTCGATCAGGCGGTTCAGATGCTTCGTGATCTGTTCGATCACGTCGTCCGAGCCAATGGAAACGATGGTGAGCCGCGACAGCGATTGGTCTTCGGTCGGCGCCACCGTCAAGGTTTCGATGTTGTAGCCGCGTGCGGAAAACAGACCGACCACGCGCGACAGCGCGCCCGGTTCGTTTTCCAGCAGGACGGAAATGATGTGTCTCATGTTCGCTTCTTCCAGAATGTGTCCGTGTCGATTCACTCGCGCCGCGCGCCGCCCGGTGCCGCACCGCCCTTCGTGAAGGCGGCCGCTGCCGGCCTGGACGCGCGTCGCGCCGTTACAGATCTTCCGATCCGAGCAGCATCTCGGTGATGCCCTTGCCGGCCTGTACCATCGGCCAGACGTTTTCGGTCGGATCGGTCTGGAAGTCGAGAAACACGGTGCGGTCCTTCAGGCGCAGCGCTTCCTTCAGCGCCGGCTCCACATCCGAGGTCTTTTCGATCCGCATGCCGACATGGCCGTACGCTTCGGCGAGCTTCACGAAGTCGGGCAGCGCATCCATGTACGAATGCGAATAGCGCTTGCTGTATTCGATCTGCTGCCACTGGCGGACCATGCCGAGATAGCGGTTGTTCAGCGAAATGATCTTCACGGGCGTGTCGTACTGCAGGCAGGTCGACAGTTCCTGGATGCACATCTGGATCGAGCCTTCGCCCGTGATGCACAGCACGTCGTCGTCCGGGTGCGCCATCTTGACGCCCATCGCTGCCGGCAGGCCGAAGCCCATCGTGCCGAGGCCGCCGGAGTTGATCCAGCGACGCGGCTTGTTGAAACGGTAGAACTGCGCGGCCCACATCTGGTGCTGGCCGACGTCCGAGCACACGAACGCGTTGCCGTCCGTCAGCTCCCACGCCTTCTCGACCACGTACTGCGGCTTGATGATCTCGCTGTCGCGGTCGAATTTCAGGCAGTCCTTCGCGCGCCAGCCCTCGATGTCCTTCCACCATTGCGCGAGCGCGTCGGTGTCGGGGCCGTGCTCGGCCGTCTGCAACTGCTCGATCAGTTCCTTCAGCACTTCCTTCACGTCGCCGACGATCGGGATGTCGACCTTCACGCGCTTCGAGATCGACGACGGGTCGATGTCGATGTGGATGATCTTGCGCGGACGCGACGCGAAGTGCGCCGGGTCGCCGATCACGCGGTCGTCGAAGCGGGCGCCGATCGCGATCAGCACGTCACAGTGCTGCATCGCCATGTTCGCTTCGTAGGTGCCGTGCATGCCGAGCATGCCGAGGAATTTCTTGTCCGACGCGCGATAGCCGCCGAGGCCCATCAGCGTGTTCGTGACCGGGTAGCCGAGCAGGTCGGCGAACTGGTTCAGTTCGCGTGCCGCATCGGCGAGGATGATGCCGCCGCCCGTGTAGATATAGGGACGCTTCGCCGACAGCAGCAGCGACACGGCCTTGCGGATCTGGCCCGAATGGCCCTTCGTGACGGGGTTGTACGAACGCAGCGACACGCTCTTGACCGGCTCGTACTGGCACGGCGTCTTCGAGATGTCTTTCGGGATGTCGATCAGCACCGGGCCCGGACGGCCGGTGCGGGCGATGTAGAACGCCTTCTTGACGGTTTCCGCGAGGTCGCGCACGTCCTTCACGAGGAAGTTGTGCTTCACGCACGGACGCGTGATGCCGACCGTATCGCATTCCTGGAACGCGTCCTGGCCGATCGCGGCAGTCGGCACCTGGCCGCTGATCACGACCATCGGGATCGAATCCATGTAGGCCGTCGCGATGCCGGTCACCGCATTGGTGACACCGGGGCCGGACGTCACGAGACAGACGCCGACGTTGCCGGTGGAACGCGCATACGCATCGGCTGCGTGCACGGCCGCCTGTTCGTGGCGCACCAGCACGTGCTGAATCTTGTCCTGCTTGTAAAGCTCGTCGTAGATGTAGAGTACCGAGCCGCCGGGGTAGCCCCAGATGAATTCGACGTTCTCGTCGGCCAGTGCCTTCATGAGCACGGTGGCGCCGATGGAGTCGCTATCGGGAGGGGAAAGGGGTTCCGACGTGGAGAATTCCGCGCTGGGCATGTTCATTTTGACCTTTCGAATTTTCGGCAAAAAATTGATCGGGTGCTCTCTGCCGGGCTTGTGGCTCGGGTTCAAGCGGCGCGTCCAGTTTGAAGGGCGGGCTTCTTGGGCCAGCCTCAAATGAGACCATCACTTCATGTTGCGAATCGTTGACGATAGCGGGTCATGATTGGGTCGTCAAGCAAAATATCCCGCAGCGCATCATGCGCCCCGCCCGGCGGGCCGCGGACGCGGCTCGCATGCAACGTGGCGAGCCGCAACCGGTGCCAAGTCGCGCGAAAATTTGTTAGCATCCGCGGGTTTTACGAAATTTTTCGACCTTTTCACACGCCGCAGTCCGCAGCGCATACCTTTACGGAATGGCATCAGACAAGGAACTCGCCGACTTTCTGGCGGGCGTCGAAAGGCGCGCGTTCAAGCAGGCTGCGTACGCCGTGCGTGACGACGATGCGTCGCTCGACATCGTGCAGGACGCGATGATCAAGCTGGCGGAGAAATACGGCGACCGGCCGGCGGCCGAACTGCCGCTGCTGTTCCAGCGGATCCTGCAGAACGCGATCCACGACTGGTTCCGCCGGCAGAAGGTCCGCAATACCTGGGTCACGCTGTTCTCGTCGCTCAACAATACGGACGACGAGGACTTCGATCCGCTGGAAACGCTCGAGTCCGCGAACGACAACGCGGGCGTCGAGAGCACCGAGCATCGCCTCGAGCGGGAGCAGGTTCTGGCCCTGATCGATGAAGAAATCCAGAAACTTCCGACGCGTCAACGGGAAGCGTTCCTGATGCGTTATTGGGAAGATATGGATGTCGCCGAGACTGCCGCCGCAATGGGGTGCTCCGAAGGCAGCGTCAAGACGCACTGCTCGCGAGCCACCCATGCCCTGGCGCAAGCGCTCAAGGCCAAAGGAATCACGCTATGAGCTCCGCTCCCGTAAATCGAGAACACGAATTCGCGCTGAAGGTCCGCCGCGCACTGGACGAACGTGCCGCGGCGCTGCCTGCCGCGACCACCGATCGTCTGGCCGTCGCGCGCCGGGCCGCGCTCGCGCGCAAGAAGCCGGAAGCCGCCACCGCGCCGGTGCTCGTGCCCGCCTTCGCCGGTGCCGCCGCCGCATACGGCACGCCGCCCGCGAGCCGTCCGCAGACGTCGTTCGCGCGCCGCCTGCTGCGCGCGTGGCCGCTCGCGCTGCTGCTCGCGGGGCTCGTCGGCATCGCGTACTGGGAAGACATGCAGCGCACCGCCGAACTCGCCGACATCGACGCGGCGATGCTCAGCGACGACCTGCCGCTCAACGCGTATCTCGATCACGGGTTCAACGCGTATCTTTCGCACGCACGCTAACAGACAGACAATAACGAGGGGATCGCACGGGTGAGTCAGAAACGCGGCCTGGCCGTATTTTTCGGATGCGTGATCGCGATCGCCATTTCCTACGTCGCCACCTATTCCCGATTCAACCCGCCCCCCGCGACGGTCGCCGCCTCGGCCAGCAGCGCGCCCGCGCCGACCTCGGCCGCCGCCGGGCTGACCACCGAGCTCGCCCCGCTGCCGCTGCCGGCCGCCAACGGCCCGCTGTCGTGGGCGCGCCTGACGCCCGCGCAACGCGCGGCACTCGCGCCGTTCGCCGATCAGTGGGATGGCTTCAGCGATGCGCGCAAGCGCAAATGGCTGAAGATCGCGTCCCGTTTCGCGAAATTGACACCCGATGAGCAGAAGCACCTGCAGGACAGGATGTCCGAGTGGGCGCGGATGACGCCCGAGCAGCGCCGCGTCGCGCGCGAGAATTACCAGAGCGCGAAGGAGCTTTCCGCGCAGGCGCGCGAGCGCGCATGGAAGGCCTACCAGCAACTGCCCGAAGAACAGAAGCAGCGCCTCGCCGCGACCGAGCGCCGGCGCCGGCCGAGCGTCGTCAGCGCGCCGCCGACCGTCGCCGACCGCGACGTGCGCCGTCTCGTCAACTCGCACGAGCATCCGGCGAGCAACCCTGTTGCGGCACCGGCGCCCGCATCGGCCGGCGCCGGCGCGCCGCCGGTGACCGCATCGTCCACGTCCGGCACCGCCCCCGCACCCGCGACCGTCACACCCGTGTCGCCGGCCGACGCGCCGTCGATGTTCAAGGGTTCCTGACCCGCCGTGGCAAGCGCCCCCGCACCCAAGGCCCCGGCCGTCGCCGCCGCGCCGTCCGTGCGGCGGCGCCTCGCGGCGATGCTGTACGAAGCCGTGCTGCTGTTCGGCGTCGTATTCTTCGCCGCCCTCGCCTTCAGCCTCGCGACGCAGCAGCGCAACGGCCTCGTCCATCACAACCTGCTCGCCGCCTGGATCGCACTCGTCGTCGGCGCGTACTTCGTCTGGTTCTGGACCCATGGCGGCCAGACGCTGCCGATGAAGACCTGGCGGCTGCGGCTCGAATCGTCGAGCGGCCGGCCGCTGAACGCCGGCCACGCGCTCGTCCGCTACGCGCTCGGCTGGCTGTGGTTCCTGCCGCCGCTCGCGCTGCATCCGCTCGTCGGCCTGTCAGTGCCCGTCACGCTCGCGCTCGCCGCCGTGTGGATCGTCGTATGGGCCGGCGCCGCCCGCCTGCATACCGATCGCCAGTTTCCGCACGACCGCATCGCCCGCACACGCGTCGTCGCGATTCCGCGCTGACCCGCGCGGTTCGCGTGATCGCGGGGCGGCTCCGTGCATCCGCGCATCCGTGCACTCGCGCATCCATCAGACGAAACCCCTCGAAAACGCCCGCACGACCGCCCCGCGCGGCTTGCGCGGTAACCGCAGGCCGGTCGGTTCGGCAGGTTACGCAACGCCGCCACATTCACTGCTAAACACGCCGCGACGACAGTAATAAGAACGTCTCGTGACTGTCACGGCATGGTCACGCCCGCATGGCGCAATGCCGGTAATGTCAACCGGCGCGAGTCATGCATGGGCCAGAAAACGTCCGCGACCTCCCTGTTCCGTCAACCGCTCGGCGCCCGCGCCGTCACCGCCTTCCTGTCCGGCTCGGCCGCAACCGATGCCCTTTCGTCGCACGAACCGGCGGCCGCGCACGTCACGCAGCGCGACGACCCCGAGCCGTCCACCCATCGCTACCGCACGATCTGGCTGTCCGACATCCATCTCGGCTCGAGCGGCTGCCAGGCGCCGTACCTGCTCGATTTCCTGCGCCACAACGATTCGGAATACCTGTACCTCGTCGGCGACATCATCGACGGCTGGCAGCTGAAGAAAGGCTGGTACTGGCCGCAGGCGCACAACGACGTCGTGCAGAAGGTGCTGCGCAAGGCGCGCAAGGGCACGCAGGTGGTCTACATCCCGGGCAACCACGACGAAGGCGCGCGGCAGTTCTGCGACCTCGCGTTCGGCGACATCCAGGTGCGCGGCGAGGCGTTCCACACGACGCTCGCGGGCAAGCGCCTGTGGATCGTGCACGGCGACCTGTTCGACGGCGTGATCCAGCACGCGAAATGGCTCGCGTATCTCGGCGACACGCTCTACACGCTGATCCTCGTGCTGAACCGCTGGTTCAACCGGATCCGCAGCCGGCTGGGCTTCCAGTACTGGTCGCTGTCGCAGTACCTGAAGCACCAGGTGAAGAACGCGGTGAACTTCATTTCGCAGTTCGAAACCGTGATGACCGACGAAGCGCGCCGCCGCGGCTGCGACGGCGTCGTGTGCGGGCACATCCACAAGGCGGAGATCCGCGACATCGACGGCGTGCTGTACTGCAACGACGGCGACTGGGTCGAGAGCCTGTCCGCGCTCGTCGAGACGATGGAAGGCGAACTGAAGGTCGTCTACTGGACGGCGATGCGCACCGCACCGTCCGCCGCCCCGTCGCGCAAGGCCAAGGCCACTGCCTGACACAACTCCACTTACAGGACACATGCCGTGATGAAGATCATGATCGTCACCGACGCGTGGGAACCGCAGGTCAACGGCGTCGTGCGCACGCTGAAGAGCACCACCCGCGAACTCACCGCGCTCGGCCACCGGGTCGAAATGCTGACGCCGCTGGAATTCCGCACGGTGCCCTGCCCGACCTACCCTGAGATCCGCCTGTCGATCCTGCCGTACCGCAAGCTGCGCGCGCGGATCGATGCGTTCGCACCCGACGCGCTGCACATCGCGACCGAAGGCCCGCTTGGCCTCGCCGCGCGACGCTATGCGCGCGCGCGCAAGCTGCCGTACACGACCGCGTATCACACGCGCTTTCCGGAATACGTGCAGGCGCGCTTCGGGATTCCGCTGTCGGCGACCTACAAGTTCCTGCACTGGTTCCACGGGCCGTCGCTCGCGGTGATGGCGCCGACCCCGGTCGTGAAACAGGACCTCGAGAAGTTCGGCTTCACGAACGTCGTGCTGTGGACACGCGGCGTCGATCTCGACATCTTCCGGCCGATGGAGTCGAAGGTGCTCAACACCGCGCGGCCGATCTTCCTGTACGTGGGCCGCGTCGCGATCGAGAAGAACGTCGAGGCGTTCCTGCGCCTCGACCTGCCCGGCTCGAAGTGGGTCGCGGGCGAAGGTCCGGCGCTCGCCGAGCTGAAGTCGCGCTACCCGGAAGCGAACTATCTTGGCGTACTGTCGCAAGCCGAGCTCGCCAAGGTGTATGCTGCGGCCGACGTGTTCGTGTTCCCGAGTCGCACCGACACGTTCGGCCTCGTGCTGCTGGAGGCGCTCGCGTGCGGCACGCCGGTCGCCGCCTACCCCGTCACGGGCCCGATCGACGTGCTCGGCGGGGGCGATGCCGGCGCGATGCACGAAGACCTGCAGGAAGCCTGCCTCGAGGCGCTGAAGATCGAACGCGAGACGGCCCGCGCGTGGGCCGAGCGCTTCTCGTGGCGCGCGGCGTCCGAGCAGTTCGCGTCGCATCTGAAGCCGCTGCCGAAGGCTGCGTACTCGCCCGCCGAAGGTGCCGCCGTTTGAAACGAGACCTGAACGACAAGACCCCGCCCCCTGCCGCAACGGCGCAACTGCATCGTCCGTTCGACGAAGAAGAGCCGCACGCCGACGCGGACGTGCACCCGCACGAACCGCTCGGCCCCGACGATCGCCTGGCGCCGCTGCCGCCGAACCCGTACAAGCGCCACCGCGGCATCACGCGTGCGTGGTACGCGCTCAAGCATTCGCTGAACGGGTTTCGCGTCGCGATCCGCGAGGAAAGCGCGTTTCGCCAGGAACTCACGCTCGCCGCGCTGATGCTGCCGATCGGTGCGTTCTCACCGGTCCCCGCCGCATCGCGCGCGCTGCTGATCGCGTCGGTGCTGCTCGTGCTGATCGTCGAGCTGCTGAACTCGAGCGTCGAGGCCGCGATCGACCGCATCTCGCTCGAGCGCCACGAATTGTCGAAGCGCGCGAAGGATCTCGGCAGCGCGGCGGTCACGGTCGCGCTGTTCGCGTGCGTGACGACGTGGGGCTTCGTGCTCGGGCCAGTGATCGCACGCTGGCTCGGCTTCTAGCCCCCCGCGACGACGCCTGCGTGCGGCGGCGCACCATGCGCGGAACGCATACCGATCACGAAATGCGCCCGATGCAAGGAAACCGCGGTTTATAATCGTCCGCCAGACTTAGAACAGCAACCCGCGCCGGACGAATCCCGCAGCATCGATTGCAGCGCCCGCCAGTCCGGCACACACAGGGCCGGACGACATGGAAGCGAAACCTCCCCGCCGCACCCGCGAACGGATTCTCGAGTTGTCGTTGAAACTCTTCAACGAGATCGGCGAGCCGAACGTCACGACCACGACGATCGCCGAGGAAATGGAAATCAGTCCAGGCAACCTGTACTACCATTTCCGCAACAAGGACGACATCATCAACAGCATCTTCGCGCAGTTCGAGCAGCAGATCGAACGGCGGCTGCGCTTCCCCGAAGATCACCGTCCGACGATCGACGAAACCTGGTCGTACCTGCAGTACATGGCCGATTTCATGTGGACCTACCGGTTCCTGTATCGCGACCTCAACGACCTGCTCGCGCGCAACCGCACGCTCGAGACGCACTTCAAGCAGATCATCAGCCACAAGGTGCGCTTCGCGCACGAGATGTGCGAACTGCTCGTGTCCGACGCCGAAATGGTCGCGACGCCCGCCGAGATCGAAGTCATCGCCACCAACATGGCGGTGATCTCGACGTACTGGCTGTCGTATCAGTACGTGATGCACCCGCGCAAGTACAACGACCAGGACGCGATCCGCGAAGAGCTGCACCAGGTGAGCATGCACGTGATCTCGATCATGGCCCCGTACCTGCGCGGCCGTTCGCGCCAGCTGTTCGACGATCTCGTCTCCGGCAAGCTGCCCAAGCGCCAGTTCACCGACTACCTGCCGCCGCGCGACGGTTCGCCGCGCCCCGCGGGCAGCCCGGTCGCCGCCAAGCCCGCCGCGAAGGATACGAAACAATGAAGGCAGTCTGTGTTTACTGCGGCTCGTCGTCCGGCGTGCGGCCCGTCTATGCGGACGCCGCGCGCGCATTCGGCCGCGCGCTCGTCGATGCGGGCCTCACGCTCGTCTACGGCGGCGGCCGCGTCGGGTTGATGGGCGTGATCGCCGATGAAGTGATGGCGGCCGGCGGCCGTGCGGTCGGCGTGATCCCCGAGTTGCTCGTCGACAAGGAAGTCGGCCATACCGGGCTGTCCGAGCTGCACGTCGTACCCGACATGCACCACCGCAAGAAGATGATGGCCGACCTGTCCGACGCGTTCGTCGCGATGCCCGGCGGCGCCGGCACGCTCGAGGAATTCTTCGAGGTCTATACGTGGGCGCAGCTCGGCTATCACCGCAAGCCCGTCGCGCTGTACAACATCGATTCGTTCTACGATCCGTTGATCGCGCTGCTGCGCCATACGGTCGACGAGGGCTTCATGCGCCCGGCCTACTTCGACGCGCTGTGCATCGACGCCGAACCGGTCGCACTGATCGAACAGCTGCGCCGCTACCAGCCGCTCGCCCCGGACAAGTGGGCATCCGACGCGGCCAAGTAACGTTCATCAGGAGCCGCACGCGATGCCCGCACCGTCCGAGCGCAAGGCCGTCCTCATCACCGGCGCGAGCCGCGGCATCGGCCGCGCGACCGCCGTGCTCGCGGCCGAGCGCGGCTGGGACGTCGGCATCAACTACGCACGCGACGCGGCGGCAGCCGAACTGACCGCGCAAGCCGTTCGCGACGCCGGCGCACGCGCGTGCGTCGTCGCCGGCGACGTCGCGAACGAAGCGGACGTCATCGCGATGTTCGATGCGGTCGCGACCGCGTTCGGCCGCCTCGACGCGCTCGTCAACAATGCGGGAATCGTCGCGCCGTCGCTGCCGCTCGCCGACATGCCGGTCGAACGGCTGCGGCGGATGTTCGACACCAACGTGCTCGGCGCCTACCTGTGCGCGCGCGAAGCCGCACGCCGGCTGTCCACCGATCGCGGCGGGCGCGGCGGCGCGATCGTCAACGTGTCGTCGATCGCGTCCCGGCTCGGCTCGCCGAACGAGTACGTCGACTACGCGGGCTCGAAGGGCGCGGTCGATTCGCTGACGATCGGCCTCGCGAAGGAACTCGGCCCGCACGGCGTCCGCGTCAACGCGGTGCGCCCCGGCCTGATCGAGACGGAAATCCATGCGAGCGGCGGCCAGCCGGGCCGCGCAGCACGCCTCGGCGCGCAGACGCCGCTCGGCCGCGCGGGCGAAGCGCAGGAGATCGCGGAAGCGATCGTCTGGCTGCTCGGCGACGCGGCGTCTTACACGACGGGTGCCCTGCTCGACGTCGGCGGCGGTCGGTAATCCCGCCCCAAAAGGCGGAAAACGGCCAACTGAGGCCGTCCGTGGTCACGACACCACAAATCTCCACAATATCGTGACTGTTTCAGTAAACATCCGTAACAGTTCCGTGCTCTACTAGCGCCAAGCCAAAAACGGCCGGTCATCCGGCTGTCATTTCGCCTCGATGCGACCCTTATTGGTCCCGGCCCATGTCGCCGGACCGGCTTGACCCGACCGAGATCTTTTCCATGCCAGGAACCGCAGCGCCCGGCCGGCGACGCACGTCCGTGCCCGCTTCGGCCACACACGCCCGCTCAGCCGCCGATCCCAACCTCAGCGCGACACTCGATGCCGCCGGCACGCCTGCCGTGGCCGCGGCCGGCGCCACCGCGACGAGCGCCACCCGCGATCGCGTCCTCCGGCTCGGCTGGCGCGTCTGGCTGCTGGTTGCCGCGCTGGTGTGCGCGTATACGCTGCCGGGCGTGCTCGGCCACGATCCGTGGAAGCAGGACGAAACCTATACGTTCGGCATCATCCAGCACATGCTCGAGACGGGCGACTTCGTCGTGCCGACCAGCGCCGGCCTGCCGTTCATGGAAAAGCCGCCGCTCTACGCATGGGTCGCGACGAGCCTCGCGTGGCTGCTGCAGCGGGTGATGCCGCTGCACGACGCGGCACGGCTCGCGAGCGCGCTGTTCGCGGCGCTCGCGTTCGGCTTCATCGCTCGCGCGGCCCGCAGTGCCGGCCGGGCCGACAGCTGGCTCGACCTGCGCGTGATCGGCCCCGTCGTGCTGAGCGCGGGTACGCTCGTCGTCATCAAGCACGTGCACGACATGATGACGGACGTCGCGCTGTTCGCCGGCACCGCAATGGGCTTCTGCGGCCTGCTCGAGCTCGTGATGCGGCACGTCGCGCAGGCGCGGCAGATGCGGCACGGGCTGCCGGTGCGGCCGTCCGGCCGCTGGGCCGCGCCGCTCTTCGGCGCGGGTGTCGGCATCGCGCTGATGGCGAAGGGGCTGTTCGTGCCGCTCGTGTTCGCGGCCACGCTCACGGGCGCGCTGGTGCTCTACCCCGCCTGCCGTACGCGCGCGTTCGCACGCTCGCTCGGCGTCGCCGCGCTGGCGTTCGCACCGTTCGCGCTCATCTGGCCGACCGCGCTGTTCCTGCGTTCCGAGACGCTGTTCATGACGTGGTTCTGGGACAACAACGTCGGCCGCTTCTTCGGTTTCTCGGTGCCGGAACTCGGCGCGGAAAACGACAAGCCGTTCTTCATCCTGCGTGCGTTCCTGCTGCTCGGCTTCCCGGTCGCTCCGCTCGCGATCGTCGCGCTGGCGCGCGGCGTATGGCGCGACTGGCGCACGCCGCGCATCGCGCTGCCCGTGCTGTTCGCCGGGATCGGCCTCGCGGTGCTGCAAGTGTCCGCGACCTCGCGCCAGCTCTACATCCTGCCGTTCTTCGCGCCGCTCGCGCTGGTCGCCGTGCAGGCAATCGAACGCCTGCCGCGCGGGCTGCATCTCGCGTGGGACTACCTGAGCCGCCTGCTGTTCGGCACCGTCGTCGCGCTCGCGTGGATGATCTGGGCGATCATGGCCGATCCCGGTGCATCGCGTGCGAACCTCGCGGTGCTCGGCCGCTGGCTGCCGCTCGACTGGACCATGCCGATCGTGCCCGGGCTCGTGATCGGCGCGCTCGTGCTGACGCTCGGCTGGCTGTGGCTGCTGCCGAAGCTGCGCACGACCGGCCTGTGGCGCGGCGCGCTGTCGTGGGGCGCAGGCGCGCTGGTCGCGTGGGGTCTCGTGTATACGCTGCTGCTGCCGTGGCTCGACGTCGCGAAGAGCTACCGGTCGGTGTTCGACGACCTGAACGCGCATCTCGCGCTCGAGTGGAGCGACGGCGACTGCATGGCGAGCCTGCACGGGCTCGGCGAATCGGAAGCGCCGATGCTGTACTACTTCTCCGGTATCCAGCACACGCCGATCGACGACGCGAAAACGACGCGCTGCACGTGGATGATCGTCCAGGGCGTGCGGGCCGTCGATCCGGCACCGGGCAGCGAATGGAAACTGTTCTGGACCGGCGCCCGCCCCGGCGACGACGAGGAACTGCTGCGCGTCTACGTGCGCACGCCCGAAGCGCACGAAACGAAGTAATGCAAGGCGGCGCCGCGAAACGGCGCCGTCGTCATTTCCGGAAGACCAGCGCAAGCGGCGCGCGAGCGCGGCTTCATGCCCGCCATCCCACCACCCCGCCCGTCAAAACGACGAACCGCGCTCGCGCAGGAATGCCGCCTCCGCTTCGGTCGATGTACGGCCGAGAATCGCGTTCCGGTGCGGGAAACGGCCGAAACGCTCGACCACGGCCGCATGACGCAACGCGAAGTCGTGATAGCTCGCACACCCGGCCTCGCCGCGAATGCCCGCGCACAGGCGCACGGCCTCGCGCTGGCTCGCGTCCGACTCGTCATGTTCGAACGGCAGGTACGCAAACGCGCGGTGATGGCCGCTCGGCAACTGCGCGTCCCACCCGGCCGCGACGACGCGCCGCGCGAGCGCCAGCGCCTTCGGATCGGCGGCGAACGCGCGCGGCGTGCCGCGATGAACGTTGCGCGAGAACTGGTCGAGGACCACGATCAGCGCGAGCGCGCCGAGCGGCGTGTCGGCCCAGCGATCGCAGGCGCCGTCGCACGCGGCGTCGAGCAACGCGCCGTAGCGCGTACGCAGCACGTCGTCGAACGCCGCGCCGCCGTTGAACCACACCTTGCGCGCGTGGCCGAACGCCGCCGAATCCGGTTCGCCGAACCAGAAATCGAGAATCTCGCGCGCTTGCGGATCGAGCGCCGCGGCGCTGTCCGTCAGGTTGTCGATCGTCATGCAAACTCCAGCACGAGGCGCCGTGTCCGCGCACTCTTCTTTTCAAGTCTGGCGACCCGCAGGTCGCCGATTTCCGACGTATTGCGCACATGCGTGCCGCCGCACGGCTGCAGATCGACACCTTCGATGCGCAGCAGCCGCACGCGGCCCAGCCCCAGCGGCGGCTTCACGCTCATCGTGCGCACGAGTTCGGGGCGCTCGGCCATCTCCGCGTCGGTGATCCATTCGGTCGTGACCGCATGCGCGCCGTGGACCAATTCTGCGAGACGGCGCTCGACGTCGACGCGGTCGATCGTGTCCGACGTCGCGAAATCGAGCCGCACGTAGTCGGCCGTCACGCTGCAGCCGTCGACCGGGTAAGGCAGCACCGCGCACATCAGGTGCGCGGCCGTATGCAGCCGCATGTGCCGGTAGCGGCGCAGCCAGTCGATGTCCGCAACCACGCGCGCGCCGGGTGCGAGCGCCGCGACGCGCGCCTCCTGGCCCGCCTCGGGCACGTGCACGGCGTCGTCGGGCGTTGCGCCTTCGAACTTCGCCTTGCGCGTGTCGACGATCGCGATCGTGCTGCCGTCGGGCAGCGTCAGCGTGCCGCTGTCTCCGGCCTGCCCGCCGCCGAGCGGATAGAACACGGTGCGGTCGAGCCGGATGCCGTCTTCGCCGACGGCCGCGACGACGGCCTCGCATTGCGTCAGATAGGCATCGTCGCGAAACAGGGCCTGGGTCATCATCGGGCGAGCCTCGTATCGATGGGGAAACGACCAGTGTCGCGCCGCACCGGACCGGCCGCCCAGACGCAGTTCGCCGGGCGTCCGGACAGCGGCGTACCGGTCGATCAACCGGGCCGGTTGCGCATCCAGTCGGCCGTATCGTAGAACGAATGCATGAGCCGTTCGCGCAGCGGCTCGGGCAACCCGACGTCCTCCATCGCCCACGCCATGCAGCGCAGCCACTGATCACGCTCGACCGACGCGATCGGGAACGGCAGGTGCCGGGCGCGCAGCCGCGGATGGCCGAACCGGCTGATGTAGTGATCGGGGCCGCCGAGCCAGCCGCACAGGAACCAGAACAGCTTGTCGCGCGAGCCGTCGAGCGACGCCGGATGCAGCGCGCGAATCTCCGCGAACTCGGGCTCGAGGTCCATCAGGTCGTAAAAGCGGTCCACCATCTCGCGCACGCGGGCTTCGCCGCCCACGAGCTCGAACGCCGTCGGCTGCGACGGCGCTTCATCATTCACATCGGTCATCGGATAATCGGAAACGGGATAGTCGGGGCCGCCGGCGACGCTCAGGCGTCGCGCAGCGACTGCAGCGCCGGGCGCCGCAACACATTATGCAGGCTCAGCCAGCCGGCCGCACCGGCGCACGCGACGCCGGCCGCGATGCCGGCCGGCACGAGCCACGGATCGACGGCGAGCCGGAACTCGAACACGCGCGACGCGAGCACCCAGCCGACCGCGATCGCCCCCGCCGCAGCCAGCGCGCCGGCCAGCGCGCCGACGACGATGAATTCCGCGCGCTGCACCGCATTGACCTGCGCGCGCGACGCGCCGAGCGCGCGCAGCAGCGCGGCCTCGCGCACGCGCTCGTCGCGCGAGCCGGCCAGCGCCGTGTACAGCACCAGCACGCCCGCCGCGAGCGTGAACGCAAACAGGAACTGCACCGCGCCGACCACCTGCAGCATCATCCGTTGCAGCTGCGCGAGGATCGGCGCGATGTCGATCGCGGTCAGGTTCGGGTAGCGCGCGATCAGCGGATCGAGCAGCGCCGCCTGCTCGGCCGGCAGGTGGAAGCTCGTCAGGTAGACGGCCGGGAAATCCTTCAGCACCGGCGGCGGCATCAGCACGAAGAAGTTGACGCGGAACGTGCCCCAGTCGAGCTTGCGCACGCTGGTGATCGGCGCATCGACCGTCAGCCCCGTCACGTCGAAGCGCAGCGTGTCGCCCGGCTTCACGTTCAGCGTCTGCGCCAGCCCGGCCTCGATCGAGATCTGCGGGCTGGCCGAATTGCCGAACCAGTCGCCTGCGACGATCCGGTTGTCGGACGGCAGCTCGGTCGTATACGACAGGTTGAACTCGCGGTCGACGAGCCGGCGCGCCTCGTCGGACGGATACGCTTCCGGGTTCACCGGCTTGCCGTTGATCGCGACGAGCCGGCCGCGCACCGTCGGCGCGGGCACCGCATCGCGCACGCCGTGCGCGGCGAGCCACGCCGCGACGTCGTCGCGCTGGTCGGGCTGGATGTCGATCAGGAACTGGTTCGGTGCATCGGGCGGCATCGACTGCCGCCAGCCGGCGACGAGATCGTTGCGCGTGATCGCGATCAGCAGCAGGCACATCAGGCCCAGCGCGAGCGCGGTGATCTGCAGCGCGCTCGCCGTGCCGCGCCGGTGCAGCGACGCGAGCGCATAGCGCCAGCCGATGCCCGCCGCCACGCGCGCATTGCGCACCGCGCGCGCCGCCGCGTACAGCACGAGCCGCGCGATCAGCGAGAAACCGACCAAGGCGCCGGCGAACCCGCCCGTGACGATCAGCCCGAGCTTCAGGTTGCCGGCCGCGACGATCAGCAGCCCCGCGAACAGCACGACACCGAGCGCATACGCGGCCCACGCGGTGCGCGACGCGTCGCCCCAGTCGCGCCGCAACACGCGCACCGGCGGCACGCGCGTGAGCGGCGCGAGCGGCGGCAACGCGAAGCCGAGCAGCAGCACGAGCGCGGTGCCGATACCGACGAGCGCGGGCCAAAGCGTCGGCGGCGGCAGCACGACGTCGATCAGGCCGCCGAGCGCCGCCAGGAGCGCCCAGTGGCCGCCGTAGCCGAGCACCGCGCCGGCAACGCCCGAGACGATGCCGAGGCCGGCGAATTCGAGCGCGAACAGCGCGCCGAGCGTGCGCCGGCTCACGCCGAGGCAGCGCATCGTCGCGCAGCCGTCCAGGTGGCGCCGCATGTAGCGCTGCGCGGCCATCGCGATCGCGACCGCCGCGAGCAATGCGGTCAGGAGCGCGACGAGCGTCAGGAAATGGCGCGCGCGATCGAGCGTCTGGCGCACCTGCGGCTGGCCTTCCTGCAGCGATTCGAGACCGACGCCGCGCAGCTTGCCGCCGTCGACGCGCCCGTGTGCATAAGCTTCGAAGCGCGCGACGGCCGGTGTGTCGCCGGCGACCAGCAGCCGGTACGTGACGCGGCTGCCGTAGCCGGTGAGCCCCGTCGCGGCAAGCTCGTCCGCGCGCATCATCAGCCGCGGCGAGAAATTGACGAACGAGAAGCCGCGATCGAGTTCGCGGGAGATCGACGCGGCGACCGTGAACGTGCGCAACCCGACACGCACGGTATCCCCCGCCTTCAGATGCAATGCATCGAGCAGCGCGGGATCGGCCCACACGGTGCCGGGCGCGGGAATCGCGGTCACCTTGTGCGCGGCGGCGGCGCCGGCCGGCACGATCTCGACCGCGCCGCGCAGCGGATAGCCGGGCGACACGGCCTTCACGGCCGCGAGGCGCGCGGGCGCCGCGTCGCTCGCCTGCCCGCCGGCGGCCGACGCGATCATGCTCGGGAAGATCGCGGTCGTCGCGGTGCGCAGGCCGAGTGCGCGCGCCTCGCGATCGAACGACGGATCGACGGGATGGTCGGCACGCACGACGAAATCGGCGCCGAGCATCTGGCGCGCGTCGCGCTCGAGCCCCTGGCGCAACCGGTCGGCGAGGAAACCGACGCTCGTCAGCGCGGCGACCGCGAGCACCAGCGCGAGCACCAGTAGCGTCAGTTCGCCGGCACGCCAGTCGCGTGCGGTCATCCGTGCGGCCTGGCGGATCAGGTCGTGCCAGCCGAAGCGGCCGGCATGGCCGGGCCGCCCGGCCGGCGAAGGGTCAGGACGCTGCCGCTCGGCGGATGACGGCGCCTTCAATCGCGCTTGCCCCCGAACGAGTTGAGCCGCGACACCATGTGGTTCGCCATTCCGCGGAAGCCGCCCGACACGCCGCGCCACAGACGCGGCAGCGCCCAGGCCGACGCCGCGATGAACGCCGCGAGCAGCACGAGGAACGCGAGCGGAACGAAGAACGCGAGTGCGAGGCCGCCGAACACGAGGCCGTCTTCGGTGGACGATGCGACCCAGTTCGAGATCGGCTCGGGAGACAGGTTGATCAGCGCGCGCGTGCCGGCCTTCGCGACGTGCGCGGCACCGGCGAGCGAGCCGCCGGCCAGCCCGGCGACCGCGAGCACGGTCGGGTCGGCATGGCCGAGCGCACCGGCGGCCAGCACCGCGCCGGCCGGAATGCGGATGAAGGTGTGGACCGCGTCCCACAGCGAATCGAACGCGGGAATCTTGTCGGCAAGGAATTCGGTGACGGCGAGCACGGCGGCGGCGCCGATGACCCACGGCGACGTCAGGACCGCCAGCGTGTCGGGCAGATGGAGCCAGCCGACCCGCGCGAGCACGCCGGCGATCAGCACCGTCAGGTAAAGGCGCAGCCCGCTCGCCCATGCGAGCCCCGCGCCGAGCGAAATGGCTTCGATCATGGCCCTCTCCTTGCACTTTCCGTGCGCTTTGCCGATTGATCGGATCGAGTCGGTATGACCGGCCGCGCGGCGCGTGGCAACCGGTGCCGCCTGCCGGGAACGGCGCAGCGGCATTCAGGCCCGAATGCGTTCCATTATAGACAGGCTGGCAGGCGGGCCGCCGCAATTCCGCGGTGCGTCACGGCCGGGCGCGGACGCCGGCCGGCGCCCGGCGCGGCGGCGTCAGGCAGCCGACGACAGCTTCAGGCCGATCAGCCCGAGCACGATCAGCGACGCGCTCGCGACGCGGGCGGCGGTGAGCGCCTCGCCCATCATCACGATCCCGAACACGAACGCGCCGACCGCGCCGATGCCCGTCCATACCGCATACGCGGTGCCGAGCGGCAACTGGCGCATCGCGACCGCGAGCAGCCCGAAGCTGGCGAGCGCCGCCACGATCGTCAACACCGACGGTCCCAGCTTCGTGAAACCCTCGGACGATTTCATGCCGGCCGCCCAGGCCACTTCCAGCAAACCGGCGATCAACAACCATACCCACGCCATCTCGACGTACTCCGGATCGGATGGGGCCGTCCCCGTTGAAGCGAATGGCCCGGGGTCGTCCCCGGGCGGCGCCGAGTATAACAAGACGCTTACGGGCATGCCGGATGCGCCGGCCGGCGGCGAACGGGGGATCGCGCCGACGCATCGCCCGCGCGCCGCCGCCCGGTCTCAGTTCGACACGCGTTTGGCGCCGCCGCCGCCGACGCAGCGGTCGTCGCGGTACAGCGCCCATTCGTCGCACACCCGGCCGTCCTTGAACACGCACATGCCGACCTGCCCGCTCGGCAGGTTGCGGATCACATGGCGGCCGCCGAGCTTCTCGCAGTTGACCGACGCGGGATTGGCGAGCGCCTGTTGCGGCGCCGAAGGCTGCTGCCCGGGCGGCAGCGGCTGGGCAAACGCGCCGGGCGCAGCGAGCGCCAGCGCACAGATGACGACCAGACGGACGGACATTGCACGCTCCTCGATTTCGTTCGCGGAACGGTCAGCATAGCGGGGAATCCGTGGCCGGTGTGCGCGGCCGGCGCATGCGGCGGCAATGTCGCGCCGATGCAACTTCACCGGCGTGCGGCCTTGCATTCCGGCCGCTTCGCGCGGCACGCCGCGGACGTCACGCAGCGCCGACGAGCCGATAGCCGACGCCCGTTTCGGTGACGATATGCTCGGGCTGCGCGGGATCGCGCTCGAGTTTCTGGCGCAGGTGCGCCATGTAGATGCGCAGATAGTGGTGGCTCTCGACGTGCGACGGCCCCCACACGTCGCGCAGCAGCTGGCGATGCGTGAGCACGCGCCCCGCGTGCCGCACGAGCGTCGCGAGCAGCCGGTACTCGAGCGGCGTCAGGTGCACGATCTCGCCGTCGCGCCACACCTGGCGCAGCGCGAGATCGACGCTCACCGTGCCGAAGCTCACCTTCGGCGACTCGTTCGCGCCGCCCTGGTTGCGCCGGCGCAGCTGCGCGCGGATCCGCGCGCGCAGCTCGGACACGCCGAACGGCTTGGTCAGGTAGTCGTCGGCGCCGGCATCGAGCGCGGCGACCTTCTCCTCTTCCTGGGTGCGCGCGGACAGCACGATCACCGGCACCTCGGACCAGCCGCGCAGCTCGCGGATCACGTCGAGGCCGTCGGTGTCGGGCAGGCCGAGATCGACGATCACGAGATCGGGCTTGCGGGTCGCCGCGTCGATCAATCCCTGCTTGCCCGTCTCCGCCTCGAACACGGCGATGTCCTCCTCTTCGAGCGCGGCACGCACGAAGCGGCGGATCTGTTTTTCGTCCTCGATCAGGACGACGGTCAGGCTCGGTTCACTCATGGTCTGGCAATGGCTCTGAGGGAGACGACGCGCCGGGCACGTCGATTTCATCGTCGGGTACGGCAGGCACGGCCGGCGGCGTGTCGACCGGCAGCGTGAACCAGAAGCGCGCGCCCGTCACGCGGCCGTCGGGCGCGGTACGGTTGAGCGCGCCGATTCTACCGCCATGCGCCTCGACGATCGCGCGGCAGATCGCGAGGCCGAGCCCGATGCCCGGCGTCGCCGATTCCTTCTCGCCGCGCGTGAACTTGTCGAAGATCCGCGTTTCCATGCCGGCCGGCAGGCCCGGGCCGTGATCGTCGACGTGCACGCGCACGAATGGCTGGCCGTCGTCGGTCACGCGTTCGGCGCCGATGTCGATCGGTGCGTCGGCCGGCGTGTATTTCGCCGCATTCTCGAACAGGTTGGTGAACAGCCGCTCCATCAGCACCGCGTCCATCTGCAGGAGCGGCAGGTCGGCCGGCAGCGACACGCGAGCCGGATGCCGCGCGAGCACGCGCTTGCACGCGGCGAGCGCGGCGCCGACGGTTTCCTCGAGCAGCGACCACTGGCGCTTGAGCTGCAGGCTGCCGGCCTGCAGCCGCGCCATGTCGAGCAGGTTGGTGACGATGCCCGTCATCCGCAGTGCCTCGTCGTGGATCGCGTCGACCAGCTCGCCCTCGCGCTGCGCGAAGCGTTCGGCCGCCGCGGCGTCGCCGTCCTGCGCGGCCGCGCGACCGTTCGCGAGCATCGACGAAAAGCCGACGATCGTCGTGAGCGGCGTGCGCAGGTCGTGCGAGATCGCCGACAGCAGCGAGTTGCGCAACCGCTCGGACTCCATGTTGACGAGCGCGTCGCGCGCGATCTCGACGTAGTGCACGCGCTCGAGCGCAAGCGCGATCTGCGCGGCGAACGCGTCGAGCATCCGCTGCTGCTCGGGCACCTCGAGCTCGCGCGGCTCGCGCGACGCGACCGCGAGCACGCCGCGCGTGCGCATCGGCGCCTTCAGCGGCAGGTACAGCGCGGCGGCGGCGGGCAGCGTATCGGTGCCGCGGCCGGCCGGCTTCTGCTGGTCGTACACCCACTGGCCGACGTCGCTGTCGAGATCCGCGCCCGTCAGCGTGACGGCCGCGTCGGGCTCCTCGATCTTCTGCCGCACCTGGTCCGCGCTGTCGGG
This sequence comes from Burkholderia sp. BCC1993, assembly GCF_905339865.1. Lineage (NCBI taxonomy): Bacteria > Pseudomonadati > Pseudomonadota > Betaproteobacteria > Burkholderiales > Burkholderiaceae > Burkholderia > Burkholderia sp. BCC1993. Next base: position 65,705 of record NZ_CAJPGZ010000019.1, read on the forward strand.
CAGCAGGAACGCGACGCGCGCGCGGAACACCTCGCCCACGTGGCGGCTGCCGATCTCGACGATCTGCTCGGTCGTCAGCGCCGCGCCGAGTTCGCGCGCCATCGCGTAGATCGCGCCGGTGCGGCGCTCGCGGCGCTGCGCGATGCTCGCCTGGCGCGTCAGCGTCGACGTCAGGTGACTGATCACGAGCGACGTCAGCAGCATCCCGAAGAAGGTCAGCAGGTACTGCGTGTCGCTGACCGAGAACGACATGCGCGGCGGCACGAAGAAGAAATCGAACGCGGCGACCGACAGGAACGACTGCAGCACGCCCGGGCCGCGCCCGAGCCGCACGGCCGAGAACACGACGCCGAGCAGGTACAGCATCACGAGGTTCGTGAGGTCGAGCCGCTCGGACACGACGTTCGCGACGCCCGTGATCGCCGCGCAGATCGCCGCGGCGTACAGGTAGTGACGCGGCGGCGAGCGCCGCAACCCGAATTGCGCGAACGCATCGCGCCAGTCGCGTGCGCGCGCGTCGAGCGGCGCCGCGCGCACTTCGTCGCTCGCCGACGCGCGGATCAGCATCAGGTCGACGTCGCCCGCGCGTTCGGCGAGCTTTTCGCCGAACGGCCGCGCGAAGCGGCGCGCGAGCCCGACCTTCGGCGAGCCGCCGGCGACGAGCTTCGACACGTTGCGCACCTTCGCATAGCCGATCAGCGCGGCGACCGCGTCGTCGCCCGCGAGCGTGGCCGTCTCCGCGCCGAGCTCGGCCGCGAGTTTCAACGCGTCGAGCGTGCGCTGCCGCCGCGCGTCGGGCAGCCGCTGCAGCCGCGGCGTCTCGACGTACACGGCGATCCAGTCGGCCTTCAGGCTCGCGGCGAGCCGCGCGGCCGCGCGCACGTGCGTCGGGGCCTCGGGGCCCGGCCCGACGCACACGAGCAGCCGCTCGCGCGCCTGCCAGATGCGCTGGATCGAACGGTCGGCCCGATACTCGCGCATCTGCGCGTCGACGCGGTCGGCCGTGCGCCGCAGCGCGAGTTCGCGCAGCGCGATCAGGTTGCCCTTGCGGAAGAAGTTGCGCACCGCGCGCTCGGCCTGCTGCGCGAGATAGACCTTGCCGTCGCGCATCCGCTCGAGCAGCTCCTCGGCCGGCAGGTCGACCAGCGTGACTTCGTCGGCCGCATCGAACACGCGGTCGGGCACGGTCTCCCACACGCGGATGCCGGTAATCGCGCCGACCACGTCGTTCAGGCTTTCGAGGTGCTGGACGTTGACGGTGGTGTACACGTCGATGCCCGCGTCGAGCAGTTCGTAGACGTCCTGCCAGCGCTTCAGGTGGCGCGCGCCCTGCACGTTCGAATGCGCGAGCTCGTCGACGAGGATCAGCTGCGGTGCGCGCGCGAGCGCGCCGTCGAGGTCGAATTCGGCGAGCGTGCGGCCGCGATACTCGATGCGCGCGAGCGGCAGCACGTCGAGGCCGTCGAGCAGTGCGGCGGTTTCGCCACGGCCGTGGGTCTCGACGATGCCGACGACGACGTCGACGCCGTCCTGCAGGCGCTGGCGCGCGGCCTGCAGCATCGCATAGGTCTTGCCGACGCCGGCGGACGCGCCGAAGAAGATCTTGAGCTGGCCGCGCCGCTGCTTTTCTTCGTCTCGCTGCAGCTTGTCGAGGAGTTGGTCGGGATCGGGGCGGTTCATGCGTCAGGAAGGCGAAACGCGGAATTGCGAACGAGTACTGTCATTGTGGTTCCAAATCGCCGCAAAAGGCAAAGACGGCGCACGCGCCGTCGGACAAGCGCGTGCGGCGCGGATCAGGCCGCGCCGCACGCCGGTTGCCGCGCCGGGAGCCCGGCCGCGCGTTCAGTGCGCGGCCTGCGCCGCGTCGAGCGCGAGGTTCAGCTTCAGCACGTTCACGCGCGGCTCGCCGAGCACGCCGAACTGGCGGCCCGTCGTGTTCGCGGCGACGAGCTGCGCGACCGCGTCAGCCGTCAGGTTGCGCGCCTTCGCGACGCGCTCGACCTGGTACGCGGCGGCAGCCGGCGTGATCTCCGGATCGAGGCCGCTCGCCGACGCCGTCACGAGGTCGACCGGCACGGGCTTCGACATGTCGGTGCCAGCGTCGCGCAGCGCGGCGATGCGCGCCTTCACCTGGTCGGCGAGCGACGGGTTCAGCGGGCCGAGGTTCGAGCCGCCGGAGCCGGTCGCGTTGTACGGCATCGGCGACGTGGCCGACAGCCGGCCCCAGAAGTACTTCGGCGCATCGAACGGCTGGCCGATCAGCGCGGAACCGACCACGCGGCCGTCCTGCTCGATCAGGCTGCCGTTCGCCTGCGACGGAAACACGGCCTGGCCGAACACGGTCATCACGGCCGGGTAGGCGAGCCCCGTCACGGCGGTCAGTACGACAAAGATCACGACGAGCGGGCGAATCAACGTTTTCATGATGGTTCCTTCAAATGCGGCGCATCAGGCCCAGCCGAGCGCGGCGAGCGTCATGTCGATCAGCTTGATGAACGGGAACGGCAGCAGCATGCCGCCGAGGCCGTACACCAGCAGGTTGCGGCGCAGCAGCGACGCGGCGCCGAGCGGCCGGTAGGTGACGCCCTTCAGCGCGAGCGGGATCAGCGCGACGATGATCAGCGCGTTGAAGATCACCGCGGACAGGATCGCGGAGGCCGGCGACGTCAAATGCATGATGTCGAGCACGCGCAGCTGCGGGTACGTCGTCACGAACGCGGCCGGGATGATCGCGAAGTACTTCGCGATGTCGTTCGCGATCGAGAAGGTCGTCAGCGAGCCGCGCGTCATCAGCATCTGCTTGCCGATCTCGACGATCTCGATCAGCTTCGTCGGGTTCGAGTCGAGGTCGACCATGTTGCCGGCTTCCTTCGCCGCCTGCGTGCCCGTATTCATCGCCACCGCCACGTCGGCCTGCGCGAGCGCCGGCGCGTCGTTGGTGCCGTCGCCCGTCATCGCGACGAGCCGCCCCGCCGCCTGGTGCTCGCGGATCGTCGCGAGCTTGGTTTCCGGCGTCGCTTCCGCGAGGAAATCGTCGACGCCCGCTTCCGCCGCGATCGCCGCGGCCGTCAGCCGGTTGTCGCCCGTCACCATCACGGTCTTGATGCCCATCTTGCGCAGTTCCGCGAAGCGCTCCTTGATGCCGCCCTTCACGATGTCCTTCAGCTCGATCACGCCGAGCACGCGCGCCACGCCGTCGTGCAGGTCGGCCACGACGAGCGGCGTGCTGCCGCGGCGCGCGACGTCGTCGACCGCGCGGCGCACTTCATCCGGGAAGCGGCTGCCGTGCGTCTCGACGTAGCGGCGGATCGCATCGGCCGCGCCCTTGCGGATCTCGCGGCCGGGCGCCCCGGAGGAAGTCCCCTCGGGGGACAGGTCGACGCCGCTCATCCGCGTCTGCGCGGAGAAGCCGAGGAAGGTCGCATGCAGCTGCGCCATGTCGCGCTGACGGATGTTGAAGCGTTCCTTCGCGAGCACGACGATGCTGCGGCCTTCCGGCGTCTCGTCGGCGAGCGACGACAGCTGCGCGGCATCGGCCAGCGCCTCCTCGCTCACGCCCGGCGCGGGCACGAACATCGACGCCTGGCGGTTGCCGAGCGTGATCGTGCCGGTCTTGTCGAGCAGCAGCACGTCGACGTCGCCGGCCGCTTCCACCGCGCGGCCCGATGTCGCGATCACGTTCGCCTGCATCATCCGGCTCATCCCGGCCACGCCGATCGCCGACAGCAGCCCGCCGATCGTCGTCGGGATCAGGCACACCAGCAGCGCGACGAGCGCGGTGATCGTCACCACGTGGCCGGCCTTCATCGCGTCGACCGAGAACATCGAGAACGGCAGCAGCGTCGCGGTCGCGAGCAGCATCACGATCGTCAGCGCGACGAGCAGGATCGTCAGCGCGACCTCGTTCGGCGTCTTCTTGCGCTTCGCGCCTTCGACCATCGCGATCATCCGGTCGAGGAACGCCTCGCCGGGGTTCGCGGTGACCTTCACGACGATCCAGTCGGACAGCACGCGCGTGCCGCCGGTCACCGACGAGAAGTCGCCGCCCGATTCGCGGATCACCGGCGCGGATTCGCCGGTGATCGCCGATTCGTCGACCGACGCGACGCCGTCGACGACTTCGCCGTCGGCCGGAATCACGTCGCCGGCCTCGACCAGCACGACGTCGCCCTTACGCAGGTCCGACGCGGTCGTGATGCGGATCGGCGACTTCGGATGCGGCTCGTTGAGCTTCTTCGCCATCACGTCCTTCTTCGCGCTGCGCAGCGACGCGGCCTGCGCCTTCGAGCGCCCTTCGGCGAGCGCTTCGGCGAAGTTCGCGAACAGCACCGTGAACCACAGCCACAGCGCGATCGCGAGGATGAAGCCCGCCGGCGCCTCGGCCTGGCCGGCGAGCGCCGCGATCCACAGGATCGTGGTCAGGATGCTGCCGACGTACACGCAGAACATCACCGGATTGCGGAACTGCGTGCGCGGCGTGAGTTTCTTGAACGAATCCACGATCGCCGGACGCAGCAGCGCCGGATCGAACATGGACCGTGTTGCGGAATGTTGAGTCATTGCGATCTCTTCAATCTCTCGAGTCTTTTCAACGTGTCGCGAGGCGGGCGCGCATCACGCGCCCAGCCACATCATCAGATGCTCGACGCCCGGGCCGAGCGCGAGCGCCGGCACGTAGGTCAGCGCGCCCACCAGCATCACGGTGCCGAGCAGCAGCACGACGAACAGCGGGCCGTGGGTCGGCAGCGTGCCGCTCGTCACCGCGATGCGCTTCTTCGCGGCGAGCGAGCCGGCGATCGCCAGCACCGGCACGATCGTGCCGAAGCGGCCGAACCACATCGCGATCGCGGTCATCCAGTTGTAGAACGGCGTGCCGACCGTCAGGCCCGCGAACGCGCTGCCGTTGTTGTTCGCAGCCGAGCTGAACGCGTACAGGATTTCCGAGAAGCCGTGCGGGCCCGGGTTCGCGATGCCGGCCTTCCCTGCATCGGCCAACACCGCGATCGACGTACCGACCAATACGAGCAGCGGCGTGAGCAGTACGACGATCGACACCATCTTCATTTCGTACGATTCGATCTTCTTGCCGACGTATTCCGGCGTTCGGCCGATCATCAGGCCCGCGACGAACACCGCGAGCAGCGCGAATACGAGCATCCCGTAGAGACCGGACCCGACACCGCCGTAGATCACTTCGCCGAGCTGCATCAGCAGCATCGGCACGAGACCGCCGAGCGGCGTCAGCGAATCGTGCATCGTGTCGACCGCGCCGCACGACGCGGCCGTCGTCGCGACCGTGAAGATGCCGGTCTGCGCGATACCGAAGCGCGTTTCCTTGCCTTCCATGTTGCCGCCCGGCTGCAGCACGCTCGTCGACTGGTCGACGTGGAGCGCGGCGAGCGACGGGTTGCCGGCCTGCTCGGCGCTCACCTCGACGCCGATCGCGACCGCGAACGCGACCGTCATCGCCGCGAGCACCGCGATGCCCTGCCGGCGGTCGCCGATCATGCGGCCGAACACGAGTGCCAGCGCGGCCGGGATGATCAGGATCGCGAAGATCTCGATGAAGTTCGCGAACGGCGTCGGGTTCTCGTACGGATGTGCGGAGTTCGCGTTGAAGAAGCCGCCGCCGTTGGTGCCGAGCATCTTGATCGACTCCTGCGACGCGACCGGGCCCATCGCGAGCGTCTGCTTCGTGAGCGGCGTCGGCACGGTGACCGGGTTGCCCTTGTCGTCCTTCACCGGGGTGCCCTGCGCGTCGAGCTTCGGCGCAGCATAAGTGCTCGCCTGCAACACCGGCACGTCCTGGTACGCCTTCATGTTCTGGATCACGCCCTGGCTCATCAACAGCGCGGCGACGAGCGCCGCCATCGGCACGAGCACGTACAGCGTCACGCGCGTGAGGTCGACCCAGAAGTTGCCGATCGTCTGCGCGGTGTGGCGCGCGAAACCGCGGATCAGCGCGATCACGACGACGATGCCGGTCGCCGCCGACAGGAAGTTCTGCACTGTCAGGCCGAGCATCTGCGTCAGGTAGCTGACGGTCTGCTCGGGCGAGTAGTCCTGCCAGTTCGTATTCGCGACGAAGCTGACGGCCGTGTTGAATGCGCCGTCGGGCGTCATCGCGCCGAACTGCTGCGGGTTGCCGGGCAGGAAGCCCTGCAGGCGCAGCAGGCCGTACAGGAACAGCACGCCGAGCGCGTTGAACGCGATCGTCGCGACCGCATACTGCTTCCAGTTCATCTCGGTGCCGGCGTCGACGCCGGCCAGGCGGTACAGCACGCGCTCGAGCGGCCCGAACACGCGCACGACGCGCGAGCTGCCGTCCATCACGCCCGTCAGGTAGCGCGAAACCGGCACGGCCGCCGCGAGCAGCACGACGATGAACAGCAGCGTCTGCAACAGGTTGTTCGCGTTCATTCGATGTCCTCCGCGCGCAGCAGCGCAAAGACGAGATACGCGAACAGCAGGGCCGTCGAGGCACCCGCCAGCCAAAGCATCCAGGTCATGCGCGCCCCCCGCGGCCGTATTGCGCGAGCTTCTCGCAACCGGCAAGCAAACCGAGGATCAGCGCTGTGAACAGCACCAGTGCGCCGATGAAAACCCCATCCATTTTGTGTTCTCCGTCGTCGAAATCGGACGACTAGAACCTTATGGGAACGCGCGTAAAGGACGGGTCAAAGGTCATCGGGCCGGTGTAAAAAACGCGTAAACGCGTGCGGCGGGGGACGGCGCGGGACGGCGGGCGGAACGGCGGGCGGAACGGCGGGCGGGACAGCGGATGGGACAGCGGATGGGACGGCGGGTGGGACGTCGGGAGGGACAGCGGGTGGGACGAAGACTGGACGGGCGGCGACCGGCGCCGCCCGCCAGGGTGCGCGCCGGCGTGGTGCCGGCGCGAAGGGATGCGTCAGGGAACGAGGATCGTCGAGCCGGTCGTCTTGCGCGACTCGAGGTCGGCATGCGCGCGGCCGACTTCCGCGAGCGGATAGCGCTGGTTGATGCTCGTCTTCACCTTGCCCGACAGGATCACGTCGAACAACTCGGCGGCCGCGGATTCGAGGTCGGCGCGCTTCGCGATGTACGAGAACAGCGTCGGCCGCGTGAAGAACAGCGAACCGCGCGACGAGAACTCCTTCGAGTCGATCGGCGGCAGCGGGCCCGACGCATTGCCGAAGCTGACGAAAAGCCCGAGCGGCGCGAGGCAGTCGAGCGAACCGATGTAGGTATCCTTGCCGATCGAATCGTAGACGACCGGCACGAGCGCATCGCTCGTGATCGCCCTCACGCGCTGCGTGAAGTTCTCGCGCGTGTAGACGATCGGGTGGTCGCAGCCGTGCGCTTTCGCGAGTTCGGCCTTCTCGTCGGAGCCCACCGTGCCGATCACCGTTGCGCCGAGCGCCTTCGCCCACTGGCAGACCAGCAGGCCGACGCCGCCCGCCGCGGCATGGATCAGGATCGTGTCGCCGGCCTTGACCGGATACGTGCGGCGCAGCAGGTAGTGCGCGGTCAGGCCCTGCAGCATCACCGACGCCGCTGCGTCGTAGCTGATGCCGTCCGGCAGCTTGACGAGGCGGTCGGCGGGCAGCACGCGCTCCTGCGTGTACGCGCCGGGCGACGACCACACATAGGCGACGCGGTCGCCGGGCTTGAACGCGGTCACGTCATCGCCGACCGCCGTCACCTCGCCGGCCGCCTCCATCCCGAGCCCGGCGGGCAACGGCTGCGGATAGAGGCCGGTGCGGAAATACACGTCGATATAGTTGAGCCCGACCGCATGCTGCTTGACGCGGACCTGGCCCGCCTGCGGCTCGCTGACCTCGACGTCGACCCACTTCATCACGTCCGGGCCGCCTGCCTGGTCGTATCGGATTGCTTTCGGCATCGTTTCGCTCCTCGTTTCTGAATCGGTCAGGGGGATATTCGGGTCGCCGACGCACGGGCCGACGCCGACCGGTGCAGGCAGGAACCGGCGGCCGATGCGCGTCGCGACGCCCGATTCTCGCGCGTCGCCGCCGGGCGTGCATGGCCCTGCCACCAGCAGGGGCAATCGGGCTGGCCGAACGCCTAGCAAACGTCCTGCATGTTGCGAGCCAGATCGTCGAGCAGCATCCGCGCGGTCGCGACGTTGGTCGCGACCGGCACGTCGTGCACGTCGCATGCGCGCACCAGCGCGGTGATGTCCGGGTCGTGCGGCTGCGCGGTCATCGGGTCGCGCAGGAACACGACGATGTCGACACGGCCGTCGACCAGTTCCGCACCGATCTGCAGGTCGCCGCCGCACGGCCCCGACAGCTTGCGCTCGACCTCGAGCCCGTGCGCGGCGGCGATGCGGCCGCCCGTCGTGCCCGTCGCGACCAGCCGGCATTGCGCCAGCGTCTCGCGGTACTGGCCCGCGAGCGCGACGATCTCGTCCTTCTTCGCGTCGTGCGCAATCAATGCAATGCGGGGTTTGCTCATCTCCGTTTCCTTCGTGGTTCGATGGTTGTCGTGTTCGTGAATGGCGCTGCGCGCGTCAGAACGTGCCCGGATACGCGCCGCCGTCGAGCAGCCAGTTCTGCCCGGTGATATAGCCGGCATGCACGCTGCAGAGGAACGCGCACGCCGCGCCGAATTCGGCGCGCGTGCCGAGTCGCCCGGCCGGGATTTCCCTCGCGCGCCGTGCGCGCATCTCGTCGACAGTCACGCCCTGCGCCTTCGCCGACGCGGCAAGCGTCGTCGCGATCCGGTCGGTGTCGAACAGCCCGGGCAGCAGGTTGTTGATCGTCACGCCCTGCCCCGCGACCTTGCGCGACAGCCCCGCGACGAAGCCGGTCAGCCCCGAGCGCGCGCCGTTCGACAGCGCGAGCACGTCGATCGGCGCCTTCACGGCCGAACTCGTGATGTTGACGATCCGGCCGAAGCCGCGGCCGATCATCCCGTCGACGGTCGCGCGGATCAGTTCGATCGGCGTCAGCATGTTCGACTCGAGCGCGCGGATCCAGTCGTCGTGCGAGAAATCACGGAAGTCGCCGGGCGGCGGCCCGCCGGCATTCGTCACGAGAATGTCCGGCTGCGGGCACGCGGCGAGCGCGGCCGCGCGGCCGTCGGGCGTCGTGATGTCGCAGGCGACGGCGGTGATCGACACGTTCGACCCGGCGCGGATCTCCTCCGCGGTTTCCTCCAGCGTGTCGCGCGTGCGCGCGACGATCACGAGGTTCACGCCCTCGGCGGCCAGCGCTTCCGCGCAGCCGCGCCCGAGCCCCTTGCTCGCCGCGCACACGAGCGCGGTCTTTCCTGCGATGCCGAGATCCATCGTCGATTCCCTTTATGGCGACGCGCGCCGGCCGCGCCGGGCCGCCGACGGGTCGCAGGCCGGTTCGCCGGGCGGGCGAACGGTCGCGAACGGAGGCGAGCGGGCGAACACGGCGCGCGGATTGTCGTGAGACGTCGATAATATCCGGATCACGCGGCGCGCCTTGGTAAAATTGCGGCCATGAGCGGCGGCCGGCCTGGCGCCGGCGCCGCCCCCGATCCCCTTTTGCCGCCAAGGCACCCCGTCATGAAACAGGACAGCCGTTTCCCGAATCTCTTCATCACCGATCACCCGCTGATCCAGCACAAGCTGACCCACATGCGCGACAAGGACACGTCGACGCGCACGTTCCGCGAACTGCTGCGCGAGATCACGCTGCTGATGGGCTACGAGATCACCCGCAACCTGCCGATCACGACCAAGCGGGTCGAAACCCCGCTGGTGGCGGTCGACGCGCCGGTGATCGCGGGCAAGAAGCTCGCGATCGTGCCCGTGCTGCGCGCCGGCATCGGGATGTCGGACGGCCTGCTCGACCTGGTGCCGTCCGCGCGCGTCGGCCACATCGGCGTGTACCGCGCCGAAGACCACCGCCCGGTCGAATACCTGGTCCGCCTGCCCGATCTCGAGGATCGCATCTTCATCCTGTGCGACCCGATGGTCGCGACCGGCTACTCGGCCGTGCACGCGGTCGACGTGCTCAAGCGCCGCAACGTGCCGGCCGCGAACATCATGTTCGTCGCGCTGGTCGCCGCGCCCGAGGGCGTGCAGGTGTTCCAGGACGCGCACCCGGACGTGAAACTGTTCGTCGCGTCGCTCGACTCGCACCTGAACGAGCATGCGTACATCGTGCCGGGCCTGGGCGACGCGGGCGACCGCCTGTTCGGCACCAAGAACTGACAGACGGCGCCGCCGGGCCGCGCGGCCCGGCACGCCGCAACGGCCCGCCCGGCCGTTCGGCCATGCGCGGCGGCCCCGAAGCGACGGTCGCCGCGTGATAAAATCACGTTCCACTCGACACGCGCGGCCCCGCGGCTTCATGCCCGCCCAGACGGCCGCCGATTCAACGACACATTGGCACAATCGCCCGCGCAGCGCGCCCGGGCACGGAGAAAGGTATGGCTGGTCATTCGAAATGGGCCAACATCAAGCATAAGAAGGCGGCAGCCGACGCGAAGCGCGGCAAGATCTGGACCCGACTGATCAAGGAAATCCAGGTCGCGGCCCGCCTCGGCGGCGGCGACGCGAGTTCGAACCCGCGCCTGCGTCTCGCGGTCGACAAGGCGGCCGACGCGAACATGCCGAAGGACAACGTCAAGCGCGCGATCGACCGCGGCGTCGGCGGCGCGGACGGCGCGAACTACGAAGAAATCCGTTACGAAGGCTACGGCATCAGCGGCGCGGCGATCATCGTCGACACGCTGACCGACAACCGCACCCGCACGGTCGCGGAAGTCCGTCACGCATTCTCGAAGTTCGGCGGCAACATGGGCACCGACGGTTCGGTCGCGTTCATGTTCGATCACGTCGGCCAGTTCCTGTTCGCGCCCGGCACGTCGGAAGACGCGCTGATGGAAGCGGCGCTCGAAGCCGGCGCGGACGACGTCAGCACGAACGACGACGGCTCGATCGAAGTGCTGTGCGACTGGCAGGCGTTCTCGGCGGTGAAGGACGCGCTCGAAGCCGCGGGCTTCAAGGCCGAACTCGCCGAAGTGACGATGAAGCCGCAGAACGAAGTCGAATTTACCGGCGACGATGCGGCGAAGATGCAGAAGCTCCTGGACGCGCTCGAGAACCTCGACGACGTGCAGGAGGTGTATACGAACGCCGTCATCGTCGAGGAATGAGATGCCGGCCGCCGTGCGCATCGTCACGGCGGCGGCCCGACCGATTTCGCGGCCGGCGCGCCTGAGCGTGCCGGCCGCCCTGTTTTCTAGTCTGCGGGGAATCCCATGAAACTACTCGTCGTCGGCTCCGGCGGCCGCGAACATGCACTGGCGTGGAAGCTCGCGCAGTCGCCGCGCGTCCAGATGGTCTACGTCGCGCCCGGCAATGGCGGCACGGCGCAGGACGAGCGTCTGAAGAACGTCGACATCACGTCGCTCGACGCACTGGCCGATTTCGCGGAAAGCGAAGGCGTCGCGTTCACGCTCGTCGGGCCGGAAGCGCCGCTCGCGGCCGGCATCGTCAACCTGTTCCGCGCGCGCGGCCTGAAGGTGTTCGGCCCGACCCGCGAAGCCGCACAGCTCGAAAGCTCGAAGGATTTCGCGAAGGCGTTCATGAAGCGCCACGGCATCCCGACCGCCGACTACGAAACCTTCTCCGACGCGGCTGCCGCCCACGCATACATCGACGCGAAGGGCGCGCCGATCGTCGTGAAGGCCGACGGCCTCGCAGCCGGCAAGGGTGTGGTCGTCGCGATGACGCTGGAAGAAGCGCATGCCGCGGTCGACATGATGCTGTCGGGCAACAAGCTCGGCGACGCAGGCGCGCGCGTCGTGATCGAGGAATTCCTCGATGGCGAGGAAGCGAGCTTCATCGTGATGGTCGACGGCAAGCACGCGCTGGCACTGGCCTCGAGCCAGGACCACAAGCGCCTGCTCGACGAAGACCGCGGCCCGAACACGGGCGGCATGGGCGCCTATTCGCCCGCGCCGATCGTCACGCCGCAGATGCACGCACGCGTGATGCGCGAAATCATCATGCCGACCGTACGCGGGATGGAGAAGGACGGCATCCGCTTCACGGGCTTCCTGTACGCGGGCCTGATGATCGACAAGGAAGGCAATCCGCGCACGCTGGAATTCAACTGCCGGATGGGCGACCCCGAGACGCAGCCGATCATGGCGCGCCTGAAGAGCGATTTCTCGAAGGTCGTCGAACAGGCGATCGCGGGCACGCTCGACACGGTCGAACTCGACTGGGACCGCCGTACCGCGCTCGGCGTCGTGCTGGCCGCGCACGGCTATCCGGACGCGCCGCGCAAGGGCGACCGCATCAACGGGATCCCGGCCGAGACCGAGCAGGCCGTGACGTTCCATGCGGGCACGACGCTCGACGGCGACAAGCTGACAACGTCCGGCGGCCGTGTGCTGTGCGTGGTCGGCCTTGCCGATTCGGTGCGCGAAGCGCAGCAGCATGCGTACGACGCGATCAACCAGATCAATTTCGAAGGCATGCAGTACCGCCGCGACATCGGCTTCCGCGCGCTGAATCGCAAGAGCACGTAACGCGCTGACCGCCGCTTTGCCGTCGCAAACGGCGGCCTCCTCTGCCGGGGTTCGATAGAATGCCCGGCAGATGCCTTTTTTACGGCCCCCGCTTCGCGCGGGGGCAGCCAGTCCAGACATGACCGATTCGACCTACGACGTGGCGCGCGTGCGCACGTATCTCCAGGGCCTGCAGGCACGCATCGCCGACGCGCTCGGCGCGCTCGACGGCACGCCGCTCGCGACCGACGCGTGGCAGCGCGGGCCGGAAGAGCGCCTGCGCGGCGGCGGCTGCACGCGGATTCTCGAAGGCGGCCGCGTGTTCGAGCGCGCGGGGATCGGTTTTTCCGACGTCGCCGGCGACGCGCTGCCGCCGTCGGCGAGCGCCGCGCGCCCGCAGCTGGCCGGTCGCGGCTTCGAGGCGCTCGGCGTGTCGCTCGTGCTGCATCCGCGCAACCCGTACTGCCCGACCGTGCACATGAACGTGCGGATGCTGATCGCGACGAAGCCCGGCGAGGCGCCGATCTTCTGGTTCGGCGGCGGCATGGATCTGACACCGGTTTATCCGTTCGAGGACGACGCGCGGCATTTCCACCAGACCTGCAAGGACGCGCTCGATCCGTTCGGCGCCGAGCTCTACCCGCGCTTCAAGACGTGGTGCGACGAGTATTTCTTCCTGAAGCACCGCAACGAGACACGCGGCATCGGCGGGATCTTCTTCGACGATTTCTCCGAGCCCGGATTCGAACGCTCGTTTGAGATGATGCAAAGCGTCGGCGACGCGTTCCTGAACGCGTATCTGCCGATCGTCGAACGCCGTGTCGCGCTGCCGTACGGCGAGCGCGAACGCGACTTCCAGGCTTACCGGCGCGGCCGCTACGTCGAATTCAACCTCGTGTTCGACCGCGGCACGCTGTTCGGGCTGCAAAGCGGCGGCCGGACCGAGTCGATCCTGATGTCGATGCCGCCGGTCGCGCACTGGCGTTACGACTGGCAGCCCGAGCCGGGCTCGCCGGAAGCGCGCCTGAACGACTTCCTCGTGCCGCGCGACTGGGTTTGAGCCCGCCGCGCCCCGTCGCCTCAAGAACAGGACACGTTTTTCTGGACACCACCGCCCGCCCCGCCCCGCAGCCGCTGTCACGTCGTATCGGCCTGCTGGGCGGCACGTTCGACCCGATCCACGACGGCCACCTCGCGCTCGCGCGCCGGTTCGCCGACGTGCTCGGCCTGACCGAACTCGCGCTGCTGCCCGCCGGGCAGCCGTACCAGAAGCGCGACGTGTCGGCCGCCGAGCATCGGCTCGCGATGACGCGCGCCGCTGCCGGCTCGCTGTCCCTGCCCGGCGTGACGGTCACCGTCGCGCCCGACGAGATCGAGCACGCGGGGCCGACCTATACGGTCGAGACACTCGCACGCTGGCGCGAGCGGATCGGCCCCGATGCGTCGCTGTCGCTGCTGATCGGCGCCGACCAGCTGGTGCGGCTCGACACGTGGCGCGACTGGCGCCAGCTGTTCGACTACGCGCACGTGTGCGCGTCGACGCGCCCGGGCTTCGACCTCGGCGCGGCGCCGCCGGACGTCGCGCAGGAAATCGCGCGGCGGCAGGCCGGTGCCGACGTGCTGAAGGCGACGCCGGCCGGCCACCTGCTGATCGACACGACGCTGGCGTTCGATATCGCCGCAACCGACATCCGCGCACACCTGCGCGAATGCATCGCGCGTCATGCGCAAATGCCCGATGCGTCGGCCGAACATGTGCCGGCCGCCGTCTGGGCCTATATTCTTCAACATCGTCTCTACCATTCCTGATTCCATGGATATCCGCAAACTGCAGCGCGTGATCGTCGACGCTCTCGAAGACATCAAGGCGCAAGACATCAAGGTGTTCAACACCAGCCACCTGACCGAACTGTTCGACCGCGTGATCGTCGCGTCGGGCACGTCGAACCGCCAGACCAAGGCGCTCGCGTCGAGCGTGCGCGACAAGGTCAAGGAAGCCGGCGGCGACATCGTCAGCTCCGAAGGCGAAGACACCGGCGAATGGGTGCTGGTCGACTGCGGCGACGCGGTCGTGCACATCCTGCAGCCGGCCCTGCGCCAGTACTACAACCTCGAGGAAATCTGGGGCGACAAGCCGGTACGGATGAAGCTCGGCGGCGGCAAGGGCCCGAACGGTTTCGCTACCGCCAGCGAAGACGAGGACGACGAGGAAGAAGCGCCCGCACGCCCGGCGCGCAAGACGGCTGCCCGCCGCCGCTGAGTCGCAACGAGTCGTCCCGATGAAGCTTTTCATCCTCGCGGTCGGCCACAAGATGCCCGGCTGGATCGCGTCCGGCTTCGACGAATACACGAAGCGGATGCCGCCCGAGCTGCGCATCGAGTTGCGCGAGATCAAGCCCGAACTGCGTTCGGGCGGCCGCAGCGCGGAAAGCGTGATGGCGGCCGAGCGGCAGAAGATCGAGGCCGCGCTGCCGAAGGGCGCGCGCATCGTCGCGCTCGACGAGCGCGGCCGCGACTGGACCACCATGCAGCTTGCGCAGGCGCTGCCCGGCTGGCAGCAGGACGGCCGTGACGTCGCGTTCGTGATCGGCGGCGCCGACGGGCTCGATCCGGAACTGAAAGCGCGCGCCGACGTGCTGCTGCGCATCTCGAGCATGACGCTACCGCACGGGATGGTGCGCGTGCTGCTCGCCGAACAGCTTTACCGGGCGTGGAGCATCACGCAGAATCACCCCTACCACCGCGCATGACGTGTCGTCCTCGAGACGCGCGCCGCGCGCGCTCAACGAGATAACGACACCATGCCGTCCAGCACGCCCCCTGCCCTTTTCCCGACCCTTTATCTCGCTTCGCAAAGCCCGCGCCGCCAGGAGCTGCTGCAGCAGATCGGCGTGCGCTTCGAATTGCTGCTGCCGCGCCCCGACGAGGACGCCGAGGCGCTCGAAGCCGAACGGCCCGGCGAAGCCGCCGATGCGTATGTGCAGCGCGTGACCGTCGCGAAGGCCGAGGCCGCGCGGGCGCGTCTCGTCGCGAGCGGCAAGCCGGCCGCGCCGGTGCTCGTCGCCGATACCACGGTGACCATCGACGGTACGATCCTCGGCAAGCCGGCCGATGCCGACGACGCGCTCGCGATGCTGACCCGCCTCGCGGGCCGCGAACACGAGGTGCTGACCGCCGTCGCGGTGGTCGGCGCCGACGGTGAACTGCTGCCGCCCGCGCTGTCGCGCTCGTCGGTGCGCTTTTCGGCCGCGCCGCGCGACGCGTTCGAGCGCTACGTCGACACCCGCGAACCGTTCGGCAAGGCGGGCGCCTACGCGATCCAGGGACGCGCGGCCGAATTCATCGAGCGAATCGACGGTTCCCATTCGGGTATCATGGGTCTGCCCCTTTTTGAGACTGCCGCGTTGCTGCGCACCGCGCGCGTCGCCTTCTGAATCCCACCATGAACGAAGAAATCCTGATCAACCTCACGCCGCAGGAAACGCGGGTCGCACTCGTCCAGCAAGGCGCGGTGCAGGAGCTTCACGTCGAGCGCACGCTGTCGCGCGGGCGGGTCGGCAACATCTATCTCGGCAAGGTCGTGCGCGTGCTGCCCGGCATGCAGTCGGCGTTCATCGACATCGGTCTCGAGCGCGCGGCGTTCCTGCACGTCGCCGACATCTGGCATCCGCGCCTCGCGGGCGAGCCGCAGTCGGGCGCGCCGCACCAGCCGATCGAGAAGATCGTGTTCGAAGGCCAGACGCTGATGGTCCAGGTGATCAAGGATCCGATCGGCACGAAGGGCGCCCGACTGTCGACGCAGGTCAGCATCGCGGGCCGCACGCTCGTCTACCTGCCGCAGGAGCCGCACATCGGCATCTCGCAGAAGATCGAGAGCGAGGCCGAGCGCGAGGCCGTGCGCGCGCGCCTGACGGCGGTGATCCCGGCGGAAGAGAAAGGCGGCTACATCGTGCGCACGATCGCCGAGGACGCGACCTCCGACGAACTGGCCGGCGACGTCGCCTACCTGCGCAAGACCTGGGCGACCATCGTGGCCCAGGCGCAGCGGCTGCCGGCGACGAGCCTGCTGTACCAGGATCTCGATCTCGCGCAGCGCGTGCTGCGCGATTTCGCGAACGACGACACGACGCGCATCCAGGTCGATTCGCGCGAGACGTACCAGCGCCTCGCGGAATTCGCGAACGAATTCACGCCGGCGGTGAGCCCGAAGCTGCATCACTACACCGGCGAGCGGCCGCTGTTCGACCTGTACAACATCGAGACGGAGATCCAGCGCGCGCTGTCGCGCCGCGTCGACCTGAAGTCGGGCGGCTACCTGATGATCGACCAGACCGAGGCGATGACGACGATCGACGTGAACACCGGCGGCTACGTCGGTGCGCGCAACTTCGACGACACGATCTTCAAGACCAACCTCGAGGCCGCGCATACGATCGCGCGGCAGCTGCGGCTGCGCAACCTCGGCGGGATCATCATCATCGACTTCATCGACATGGAGAACGCCGATCATCGCGACTCGGTGCTGTCCGAGCTGAAGAAGGCGCTGTCGCGCGATCGCACGCGCGTGACGGTCAACGGCTTCTCGCAGCTCGGGCTCGTCGAGATGACGCGCAAGCGCACGCGCGAATCGCTCGCGCACGTGCTGTGCGAGCCGTGCCCGACCTGCCAGGGCAAGGGCCAGGTGAAGACGTCGCGCACCGTGTGCTACGACATCCTGCGCGAGATCCTGCGCGAGTCGCGCCAGTTCAATCCGCGCGAATTCCGCGTGATCGCCGCGCAGCAGGTGATCGACCTGTTCCTCGACGAGGAGTCGCAGCATCTCGCGATGCTGATCGACTTCATCGGCAAGCCGGTGTCGCTGCAGGTCGAGTCGAACCTGAGCCAGGAACAGTACGACATCGTGTTGATGTAAGGTCATGCGCGGCGATCTCCGAATCGGGAGATCGCCCCCAACCCTTGCCGCGGGCATCGAGCAAAAATATCAGTTGGCACGCCGAGCTTCGAGGGCTCGGGCAACGTAAGCGCCCCCTGGCGAGCGAAGCACGGCCGCTTGATTTCAACTTTGGTCACGGAGCGTTTGACGCACCGCAGCAGTGCCACTATAATTCGTGCCGCGGGGTGGAGCAGTCTGGCAGCTCGTCGGGCTCATAACCCGAAGGTCATAGGTTCAAATCCTATCCCCGCAACCAAACATCGAAGCCCGCTTTGCGACAGCAAGCGGGCTTTTTACATTTCGCCGATTCGTGGGTTCATTTCCCACGAGCGACCTGGTCTCGTGCAACGCTCTCGATCGCGTCCGTATCCCATCGGCCGATGCGCATTGCTTCTTCCAGCATGCCGAGGGTAAGGGGCACACAAGGTCGCTTCCGGTAACGCTCGGAAAACAGCGCGAGAAACGTCGTCACCATCTCCTGCCCTTCAGGGCCGAAGTAGCGGTCGTAAGGGAATTCGGCAGCATTCACACCGAACGTTTCGGCCCATTTGTCGATGAATTCGATTGCATCGATTCCCGTCACGCGCAGATCCTCCTCGAGACGTGACGACGGCTCGATTCGCAATTGGCCGCCGAACAACGGGCGACCGAGCTCTTCGCGCGCAAATGCGGCAAGCTTTTCCCACCTAGCGGCAGACACGATCAGAACACCCTGTTTTCAAGTTTGACGACGGCGTTGTAGCGACGCACCGTGTTGAACATGATTACGGCCGCGTCGGCGGCCAAGAACATCTCCCCGACCACGGGGATGGTTCGGCCGACCCATGCACCGAGATTCCGCGTGGACGCGAGACGTACGCCCTGAGCGCCCACCGACATGATCATTGGCAATCGCATTCCCATCTGAATCGGCAACAGCTTGCGCGCAGCAATTGATGCGACCGATGTGCCCTTGGTCGCCGCAACGAATTTTCCTGGTGCCGGCACATCGGCTTGACCCAGCAATATGGTGGAAGCGGCTGCAAGGTCATCGAACCCAACGCGCCGCTGGATCTCATCGACCGCGATCCAGAAAAACAAATCCCCCGGCTTGAGATCGACATGACCATTGTACGAATAGCGATTGTCCGACATACGGCCCTCGTTGTTGTTCGAATAGCCGCCGACCTTAGCAAAGCCGAAGCGGCTCGCCATCCCTGTATCATTCGGTCATACGCGCGATGACCCGCCGGGCCAAGCCACACCGAGAAAACCCGGTCGATCGATTGTTTAACAATGGTTTCATGATCAACCGCGCGACAAACCGATATCGCGACGGCGCAACGCTCGGGCCACTCGCTGCGTGCTCGGGCTGCGCGGCACGTCGACATCGTGCCAGCACCAGCCGCCGCGCGATCCTTTCCCACCCAACATTCACTCACCACACACCATGAGCCAACGCCGCAACCGCCGCCAGCGCAAGAAACTCCACATCGCCGAGTTCCAGGAACTCGCGTTCAACGCGACCGCGCAATACCGCAACGAGCTGACCGACCTCGAGCGCGGCCAGCTGATCGACGCGTTCATCGATTTCGTCGAAGCAAACGGGCTGCTGACCGTCGCGTCCGCTGACGAAGGGATCGGCGCCTACGTGATCTCCGGCGCGCCGCGCGGCACGACGACCGACGCCGACCGCGAGAGCGTGCGCGGCTGGCTGGCCGCACGTCCGGAGCTGACCGACGTCCGGGTCAGCGAATTCACCGACGCGTGGTATCCGGACGCCTGACGCTCCGTTTTCTCCCTGCTTCATGCTGCGCCCGCGCCTGCCCGCCATGACGGCGGCGGGCCGGGGCGGCACCCAGGTGAGCCGCCCCTCATCCGCCAGCCTTCCCCGTCGCCCGACAGCGACGCAACCGCCGCCGATCCCTACCTTTCCCCGACAGTCCGCCTCCAGCAAGCCATCGAAATCGGTCCTGAAAGGAAGACACGTTAAACTCTCACCTCGCGTGGTGCGCCGCCCGCACCCGCCATCCATCGCCAGCCGCGCGCCTCCGGGCCCGGCCCCCGACCCATGGAGTGAGTGTCAATGAGCGGCGGACTTCCGTTTCCCGCATCCCGCATGTCGTTCCCGTCCTCGACGGTCTTCCTCGTTCTCGCCGCCGCGCTGCTGTCCGGCTGCGGGCTGCTGCCGACGCAGAATCCGCCCGCGCCGATCAGCGAAGCGCTCGTCGAACCCGTCGAGGAAACCGCCGGCGAACCGCTGACGATGCCGCCCGTGCCGGCGCCGACGCAACCGGAAGCGCCGGAAGCACCGAAGAAGCCGCACCGCGAAGTGACGCGGCCGAAACCCGTGCAGCGCCCCGAAACACCGACGCCGCCGCCACCACCGCCCGCCCCGATCGTCGCGACGCGCCCGCTCGACCGCACGCAGATCCATGCGCTGCTCGACAGCGAGGTCGCGCGCCGCAACGGCAAGGTGATCGGCCGCGCGGTCGACATGGTGACCGACGCGAGCGGCAAGCCGCGCGAGATGATCGTCAACCTGCAGGGCTTCATGGGCATCGGCGACCGCAAGGTCATCTTCCCGTGGAACGTGTTCCGCTTCACGCCGGGCGGCAAACAGGAGCCGATCGTGCTCGACGTGCCGTCGGGCGACCTGCCCCCGGCCGCGCGGCCCAAGGCCGTGCCGCTGTCGGGTTCGGCCGCGGCGTTGCCCGCGACGCGACTGCCGATGCTCGACAGCGATGTCGAGCGCCCGAACGGCACGAAGATCGGCCGCATCGTCGACGTGCTGATCGACCGCGCCGCGCAGCCGCAGGCGGTCGTGCTCGACCTCGGCGGGCTCGTCAACACCGACCGCCGCTCGATCGCCGCGAGCTGGGGCGCGCTGCGCTTCATCACGCGCGACAAGGCGCTGCATCCGCAGCTCGACCTGAACGATGCGCAGATCAAGGCGTCGCCGCCCTACGCGGCCGACAAGCCGATCGTCGCGGTCTACCCGCCCGTTGCCCCGGCACCGGTGCCGGCTTCGTCTGCGAGTGCCACCCGATGACGATCAAGCATTCCGTCAGCGTACGCAGTCTGCGGTCCCTCGACTGGCTCAACTTTTTCGTTGCAAACGTTCAAACCGGGTTCGGTCCGTTCATCGCGTCCTACCTCGCGTCGCACAAGTGGACGCAGGGCGAGATCGGCATGGTGCTGTCGATCGGCACGATCAGCGCGATGGTCAGCCAGGTGCCGGGCGGCGCGGCCGTCGATGCGCTGAAGAACAAGAAAGGCGCGGCCGCGTGGGCGATCGCGGCCATCATCCTGTCCGCGGTGCTGCTCGCGTCGAGCCCGACGATCGTGCCGGTGATCGCGGCCGAAGTGTTCCACGGCTTCGCGAGCTGCATGCTCGTGCCGGCGATGGCCGCGATCTCGTTCTCGCTGGTCGGCCGCGCCGATCTCGGCGACCGGCTCGGCCGCAACGCGCGCTGGGCGTCGATCGGCAGCGCGGTGGCGGCGGGCCTGATGGGGCTCACCGGCGAGTATTTCTCCGCGCGCGCGGTGTTCTGGCTGACCGCCGTGCTGGCGTTGCCCGCGCTGTTCGCGCTCGCGATGATCCAGCCGACGCACGAAGTGATCCCGCAATCGTCGAAACCCGACGATCACGACGAAGGCGAGAAGCGCGAGACGCTGCTCGAACTGCTGCGCGATCGCCGGATGCTGATCTTCGCGGCGTGCGTCGTGCTGTTCCACCTGTCGAACGCCGCGATGCTCAACCTCGCGGCCGGCGAAGTGACGGCCGGGATGGGCGAGAACGTGCAGCTCGTGATCGCCGCGTGCATCATCGTGCCGCAGGCGATCGTCGCAATGCTGTCGCCGTGGGTCGGCCGTTCCTCGCAACGCTGGGGACGCCGGCCGATCCTGCTGCTCGGCTTCTCGGCGCTGCCGGTGCGCGCGCTGCTGTTCGCCGGCGTGAGCAGCCCCTACCTGCTCGTGCCGGTGCAGATGCTCGACGGCATCAGCGCCGCCGTGTTCGGCGTGATGCTGCCGCTGATCGCGGCCGACGTCGCGGGCGGCAAGGGCCGCTACAACCTGTGCATCGGGCTGTTCGGTCTCGCGGCCGGGATCGGCGCGACGCTCAGCACGGCCGTGGCCGGCTATGTCGCCGATCACTTCGGCAACGCGATCAGCTTCTTCGGGCTCGCCGCTGCCGGCGCGCTCGCGGCCCTGCTCGTCTGGCTCGCGATGCCCGAAACGCGCGTCGACAACGGCGACGCACCCGAGGGCGCGCCGGCCGCCGCATCGTCCGAACAGGCGCACTGACGCGCGCGCCGCCCCGCTTCTTGGCCGACACGATGGATACGATCAGGACCCTCAACGAAGCCCGCCAGCAGATCCAGCAGTCGATCTTCGATCTGTTCAAGGGGCTGACTTTCGGCGAACGCCTCACGCAAGGCGCGCTGATGGCGCTGCAGGCCGTGTGCGGCGCGTGCCTCGCGTACGCGATCGGCCGCGCGTTGCACACCGAGCAGGCCGTGTGGGCGGCGATCACCGCGATCGCCGTCACGCAGCACAACTATTCGGACACGATGTCGCTGTCGCGCGACCAGTTCATCGGCGCGATGATCGGCGGCGTGGTCGGCTTCGCGGGGGCCGCGCTCGGCGGCGACCGCCTCGTCGCCTATGCGATTGCGGTCGCGATCACGATCGTCGGCTGCTGGTGCCTGAACGTC
Source organism: Burkholderia sp. BCC1993 (assembly GCF_905339865.1). Classification (NCBI taxonomy): domain Bacteria; kingdom Pseudomonadati; phylum Pseudomonadota; class Betaproteobacteria; order Burkholderiales; family Burkholderiaceae; genus Burkholderia; species Burkholderia sp. BCC1993. Next base: position 87,836 of record NZ_CAJPGZ010000019.1, read on the forward strand.
GGCAGCGCGGCGCGGCTCGGCGGCGTCACCGCGACGATCGTGCTGCTGTTTCCGGGCAACGGCCCGCTATGGGACATTCCGCTGATGCGGCTCGGGGAAGTCGCACTCGGCACCGTCTGCGCGCTGGCGGTGTGCTGGGCAATGTCGCGGATCGAGCGACGCTGGTTCCGCCGGGCGGCGAAGTCGGACCAGGACAAGTGACGCGGTTGCCGGGACGCACGCCCCGGCAACCGGATGAAGCGATGATCGGCGGCAGGTGCGGCAGGCGTTACGGACCGACCCGCAGCACGATGCCCGAGCCGATCTGCACGAGCAGATAGTCGCCGCCGACGCCGACCCAGTGATAGCCGCGCGGCGGCGGGCTCAGCCGATAGCCGCGCCAGTCGTCGACCACGTACTGGCGATCGCGGAATTCGTCCGGGAGCCGGTCACCCTTGTGCCAGTCGCGGCGCGGCTGGTCGGCCCAGCGCTGCGGTACGTCGTCGTCGCGATGCATCGCCTGGCCGGGCGGCATGTGCTTCGGGCCGTGACCGCGGTGCATGCCGTGATTGCCGTGATCACCGTGGTTGTCGTCGTTGCCGTGCCCCTGCGCCATCGCGACCGGCGCGGCGAAACCCGCCGCAACCAGCGCGGCCAGCATCATCCCGTGCATCTTCCTCATCGTCCTTCCCTCCGTGTTGTCACGTCGAACCGGAAACAACTGGACTTGCCCGATCAAGACTAGCACACGGGTGCGACCCGACTTCATGTCACGCCGCCTGCTGCTGGTACTGGATCCGGTGCAGGTGCGCGTACAGCCCGCCGTGGCGCAGGAGCTCGTCGTGGCTGCCCTCTTCGACGATCTTGCCGGCTTCGAGCACGAGGATCCGGTCCGCGCGCTCGATCGTCGACAGCCGGTGCGCGATCACGAGCGTCGTGCGCCCTTCCATCAGCCGCTCGAGCGCAGCCTGCACGTGACGCTCGGATTCCGAATCGAGCGCGGAAGTCGCCTCGTCGAGGATCAGGATCGGCGCGTCCTTGTAGATCGCGCGCGCGATCGCGAGCCGCTGCCGCTGGCCGCCCGACAGTCGCATCCCGTTGCCGCCGACCAGCGTGTCGAGCCCGTCGGGCATCGCGGCGACCGCGTCGGCGAGGTTCGCGGCCTCGAGCGCCGCCTGCACGCGTGCGCGGTCGGGCGTCTGCCCGTACGCGACGTTCGCGGCGATCGTGTCGTTGAACAGCACGACGTCCTGGCTGACCATCGCCATCTGGCCGCGCAGCGCGTGGATGTCGTAGTCGGCCACCGGCACGCCGTCGACCAGGATCGCGCCGCCCGTCGGATCGAAGAAGCGCGGCAGCAGGTTCACGAGGGTCGTCTTGCCGCTGCCGGACGGCCCCGCGAGCGCGATCATCTCGCCCGGCGCGACCTTGAACGAAATGCGGTCGAGCGTCGGCCGCTCGGAGGCGCCGTAGTCGAACGACACGTCGCGGAATTCGATCTCGCCGCGCGCGTGCGCGAGCGCACGGCCGCCGCCCTGCGGCTCGGCGGGCTCGTCGATCAGCCCGAAGATCAGCTCGGCGGCCGTCATCCCGCGCTGCAGCGGCTGGTTGACGTCGATCAGGTGCTTGAGCGGCGAAATCACCAGCAGCATCGACGTGACGAACGCGACGAAGCCGCCGACCGTCGTCTGGTCATTGGTCGACTGCACGACCGCGATCGTGATCACGACCGCAAGCGCGATCGACGCGAGGAACTGCGTCAGCGGCTGCGCGAGCCCGCCCGAGATCGTCATGCGCATCGCATAGCCGCGCAGGCGCTTGCTCATCGTCGTGAAGCGGTCCATCTCGTACGCTTCGCCGTTGTGCACCTTGACGACCTTGTAGCCGCCGACCGTCTCCTCGACGATGTACGACAACTCGTTGGTCAGCGTCTGGTGCTCGCGGTTCAGGCGGCGCAGGCGGCGGTTGATCTTGCTGACGAGCCAGCCGATGCCCGGCAGGATCACCGCGACGATCAGCGTGAGCCGCCAGTTCAGGTAGAACAGGTAGCCGAGCAGGAACACCACGGTCAGCGAGTCGCGCACGAGCGTGACCATCACGCCGGTCAGCACCGACAGGATCTGGTTGACCTCGAACACGATCGCGTTGATCACGGTGCTCGCGGTCTCGCGCTGGAAGAACGACGCGCCGGTGTGGAGCATCCGCTGGAACATCTCGAGCCGCAGTTGCAGCAGGATGCGATTCGATACGTAGTTGAGCAGGTAGTTCGACGTGTACTGAGACACGCCGCGCACGAGCGCAAGGCCGATCACCGCGATCGGCACGTACCATTTCGCGCTGTCGCTGCCGTGCGAGCCGAAGCCGTGGTCGAGCAGCGGCTTGAGCAGCGCCGGGATCCCGGCTTCCGTGGCCGCGACCACGCCCATCGTCATCACGGCGAGCAGCACGATGCCGATGAGCGGCCGGATGTACGGCCACAGGCGCTTGAGGACCGTGACCGGCGAGGTACCGGTGCCGTCCATCGGTTTGCGAAGAGTGTTCTGGGTTTCCAAGGCAATCCTTCTTGAGCCGCAACGCGGCGCCCGGGGCGTGACTGCCCGGAATTCGCCCCGTCCGGCGGGTGCCGAAAAAGGCCCAACATTATAGCTGTACCGCCCCCGCCGGCATGGCCATCGCCGAAGCGGCCGGCTGCCTGCGCGCGGGTATACTGCCGCTCACCGTTTTCTCCGCCTTTTCGACGATTTCATGGCAGAACCCACCCTCGGCGTCGCCCTCATCGCCCTCAACGCGGCCGCGCGGCTCGCGCAGTGCCTCGACGCGCTGACCTTCGCCGACGACGTCGTCGTGATCGACGGCGGCAGCACCGACGATACGGTCGAGATCGCCCGCGCGCACGGCGCCCGCGTGATCGTCGAGCGCGACTGGCCGGGCTTCGGCCCGCAGAAGAACCGCGCGCTCGACGCGCTCGACACCGACTGGATCCTGTCGCTCGACACCGACGAGGTCGTCAGCCCGGAACTCGCGCAGTCGATCCGCGCGGCCATCCGCACGCCGGCCGCGCAGGTCTACGCGCTCGACCGGCTGTCGAGCTTCTGCGGCCAGTGGATCCGCCACAGCGGCTGGTATCCGGACTGGGTGCCGCGCCTGTTCCGGCGCGGCACCGCCCGCTTCTCCGACGACCTGGTGCACGAGCGGCTCGTCTTCGACACCCCCGCGCAGCGGCTGCCGGGCAAGCTGATGCACTATTCGTACGAGGATTTCGAAACCGTCGTGCGCAAGCTCGATGCGTATTCGACGGCCGGCGCGCGCCAGCGCCGCGCGGCCGGCCAGCGCGGCGGCTTCGGCAAGGCGCTCGCGCGCGGCGCGTGGGCGTTCGTGCGGACCTACGTGCTGCGGCGCGGATTTCTCGACGGCCGCGCGGGCTTCATGATCGCCGTGTTCAACGCGGAAACCGTCTACTACCGGTTCCTGAAGCTCGGCCACGAAGCGGCCCGCTGAGCGCGCCCCGCCCTGCCGCCACCCTGACGCCGCCGGCATGCGGCCGGCCCGGCGTTACAATGCCGGGCTGCCCGCGCGCCATGCGCGCCCGAGCACGGCGCAGCGCTGCGCGCCGCCGATACGACGACCACCGAATCCGACCGCCATGTTCTCCATCATCATCCCGACCTGGAACAACCTGCCGTACCTCAAGCTCGTCGTCGACAGCCTGCGCCGTCATTCGGCGTACGACCACCAGATCATCGTGCACGTGAACGACGGCGCGGACGGCACGCTCGACTGGGTGCGCAGCGAAGGCATCGAGCACACCGCGTCGCCGGCCAATATCGGCATCTGCCACGCGGTGAACCTGGCCGCCGCCCGCGCGACGCGCGACTACGTCGTCTACATGAACGACGACATGTACTGCTGCCCCGGCTGGGACGCGGCGCTCGTGCGGCGCATCGAGCAGATGCCGACCGACCTGTTCATGCTGTCCGGCACGATGGTCGAGCCGGTCGACACGCGCAACCCGTGCGTCGTCGTCAGCAACTTCGGCCGCGACGCCGAACAGTTCGACGCGGCCGGCCTCGTCGCGGCCACGCCGCGGCTCGCGCGCGCGGACTGGCTCGGCTCGACCTGGCCGCCGACGCTCGTGCACCGCGACTGGTGGAACCGCATCGGCGGCTACAGCAGCGAACTGTCGCCGGGGATGAGCAGCGACAACGACTTCTCGATGAAATTCTGGGACGCCGGCTGCCGGATCTTCCTCGGCGTGGGCGACAGCCTCGTCTATCACTTCCAGCAGAAGAGCACCGGCAAGATCGTCAAGAACGACGGCCGCCGCCAGTTCCTCAACAAATGGGGCATGACGCAGGCCACGTTCGACCGCTATTACCTGCATCGCGGCGAGCCGGCCGGCGCGCGTGTCGCGCTCGACACGCCGGCCGTCGAAGGCCGCCTGAAGCGCGCGCTGCTGCGCTCGCGGATCAAGCGCGCGTTCAGCTGACCCGACCCCGGAAACGGCACGGAAACGCCTGCGGCTTCGCGTATACTGCGCGCTTCGTCCCGCGCGGTGCCGCCGGGACGCGCGGCGCGCAGCACGGTGCCCGCATGCCGCATTCGTCCATTCGACAGGTTCCGATGCTTTCGTTTTCCGCTCCCGCCACGCGGCGCCTGACCGCCGCCCGCGCCTTCGCCGTCGTCGCGCTCTGCATGGTGCCCGTCTCGACCGCGCTGACCAACGTGTTCTGCGGGCTGTTCGCGGCCGCGCTCGTCATCTCCCCCGAATTCCGGCGCGACCTGCGCACGTTCGTCACCGAACCGGCGTCGCTCGCGGCGCTCCTGATCCTCGCGGCACTGGCCGCGAGCGTCACCTATACGGTCGCGCCGCACCCGAAGGCGTGGAACTGGGTCGCCAAGTACGACAAGCTGTTGCTGCTGCCGTTTGCCGTGCTGGCCTTCCGCCATTCGAACTGGGCGCCGATCGTGCGGCGCGCCTGGTTCGGCACGCTGTGCGTGATCCTGCTGCTGTCGACCACCAACTATCTCGGGCTGACCGCGATCGGGCCCGCGCATTCGAGCGAACTGCCGCTGTCGCGCGCCTGGGTATTCAAGAACCACATCGCAGCCGGCATGTTCGGCGCGCTGCTGTTCTACCAGGCGGCCGACCTCGCGCTGTCGGCCCGCACCGCGCTGTCGCGTGCCGCGTATGCCGCCGTGGCCGCATGGTCGCTGATCAACGTGTTCGTGATGCTGCAGGGACGCACCGGGCAGGTCATCGCGCTGCTGCTGATCCTCGTCGTCGCGGTGCGCTTCGTGCTGCTGCTGCGCCGCCAGTCGGCGCTGCGCGCCGGGCTCGCCGCCGGAGCGCTGGTCCTGGCCGGCGTCGCGCTCGTCGTCGCCGCGTGCACGGTGCACAACGGCCGGCTCGTGAAGGTCGTGTCGGAAGTGCAGCAGTATCGGCAGACCGATGCGGTCACGTCGACCGGGCTGCGTCTCGAGTGGTACAAGAAGGGGCTCGAGCTGTATCGCCAGCGCCCGGTGATCGGCTACGGCGCCGGCGGCCTCGAGTTCGAGTTCGAGAAGCTCACGGCCGGCAAGACGGCTGCCGAAGGCCAGCTCACGTCGAATCCACATAACGAATACCTGCTGATGGCCGTGCAGCTCGGCACGCTCGGCGTATTGCTGTTCGTGAACCTGATCGTGCAGATCGCGCGCGGCAGCCGCGCGCTCGACCCGCGCTCGCGGCATGTGCTGCTCGCGTGGCTCGCGATCTTCGCGATCGGCAGCCTCGCGAATTCGCTGCTGCTCGATTTCGCCGAAGGTCACCTGCTGGTGCTGCTCGCCGGGATCCTGCTCGGCTGCGGCGCGCGCACGGAAGCACTGCCGCGCGAAACGTCGGCGATCCGGCGCAGCGCGTAACGCGTAACTCGTAACGCGTAACGCGTAACGCATCATGCGGCGCTCTGGCGGGCAGCGCGCGTTGCCGCCTGCCGCCGGTTCGGCTTCTACGGCTTCAATGGCGGCGCATGCGTGCCGCATGTCGGAAGCACAGCCGCTCGGCGCCGACGCGTCGCGTCGCCACTCCCCGCTTTTCGAATCAGGAAACGTACGGCTTTCGCGCGTCAGTCCGGGCGCGCGCGATGCAGTCGCGACGTGTCGACGACCGCGCCGGCGGCGCCCGGCGGATTCAGTCCGAGCATCTCGGCGGCCGCCGCCTTCACACGCTGCGTGCCGAGGTTGACGAGACAGTCGCTGTGGCTGTCGACATGGCGCTCGCAGCCTTCGTGCCGGCACGGCACGCAATCGCCCTCCCCCTGCAGCAGCCATACGTTGCCGTGCCGCGCGGAGCCGCGCAGCGCCCACGGGTTCTCGGTCGCCGGCCAGTGCTGCGGCCACGGCCCCCAGCGCACCGGATCGGACGGACCGAACAGCGCGATCGTGTCGGTGCCCGTCGCGGCCGCAACGTGCGTCGCGCCCGTATCGGGCCCGATGAACAGCCGCGCGCGCCGCACCAGCTCCGCGCTTTCACCGAACGTGAGGCGGCCGACCAGGTTCAGCACGTCGCCGCCCGCCTCGGCCGCGACCTGCTCCGCGTACTCGCGCTCGCGATCGGCCGGGCCACCCGACAGCGCGATCGCAAACCCCTGCGCGCGCAGCCATTCGATCATCTCGACCCAGCCTTCGAGCCGCCATTGCTTGTAGCGGAACATCGGATACGGATGCAGCACGACGAGCGGCTTGCCGTCGCGGATCGCCGGCGATTCGGCCAGCCACGCGTCGAAACGCGCGCGCCGCGCCGGATCGTCGCCGATGCCCGGCGCAACCACTTCGGATACCGGCTCGATGCCGATCACCGGCGCGAGCGCGAGCGTGCTGACGACCGTATGCGCGGACTCGTGATGATTGATCGCGATGCCGTTCAGCATCATTCGAGTCAGCCACGTGACGCGGTTCGGATCGACGAGGCCGACGCGCTTGCGGCCGGCGAACCAGGTATAGAAGCGCGGCCGGTCGGAGCTCAGTGCCGCGCATGCGAGATCGTAGCGGCGCCACATCGACAGCGCATCGCGCAGCCGCTCGCGGAACCCCGCGCGCTGCGCGACGACGATCACGCGCCGCACGTCGGGGTTGTGCTCCAGCACACCCTCGGTGCCGCGAAACACCAGCATGTCGATCTGCGCATCGGGCCAGCGCGCCTTCAGCGAACGCACGAGCGGCGTCGTCAGCAGCACGTCGCCGATACGGCGCGGGGCTGCGACGAGGATGGTTCGGGGCGGGCGGGCGGAAGAAAACAGGGCCACGGCGATCGTTCCGTCTAGCTGGCTGGACAAGGCTCGCAATGTACAGGATTTTGCGGCCGGTGGCGTGGCGTCGGGCGCGGGCGTCAGCGACATGCCGCGGTTGGCGGTTGGCGGTTGGCGGTTGGCGGTTGGCGGTTGGCGGTGGGCGGTGGGCGGTGGGCGGTGGGCGGTGGGCGTCGGTTGGCAACACGGCAGGCAACGACGCACGGCGGGGCCTGCGGCCGCCGCGCCGCGTGGCCCCCGTTTGCGCGTCCGATGGCGGTGCCGGCAATGCAGGCGCCGCCGGCCTTCCGGGGGCTACGAAACGATCGCGCCGACCGCGGGTGCCGCGATCGTCGCGGCCGGGAGCGGCATCGCGCGCCCCATCGCGTCGTCGGACTGTCCGGCCTGCGTCAACAGATGAAGCACCGCGCGCTCGAGCGCGTCGACGCCGATCGCGTCGACCGTCGCGCCGGCCCGCAGGATCATGTGCGGCACGCCGAGCGGATACCAGCGCCGGTATTTCTCGGGGCGGTCCTCGAACAGCGCGGCGACCGGCACGCCGAGCGCCGACGCGAGATGCACGGGTGCGCTGTCGGCCGACACGATCGCGTCGAGCAGGCTTGCGGCGGCCACCAGTTCGACGACCGACGACGGCGCGACATGCCGGGCGTTCACGTCCCGCCACGCGTCGCGGTCGGCGTCGGCCTCGGCCGACACGGCGGAATCGCGGAACACGATCACGTCGGCGAACGGTGCGAGCCGCCGGCCGAGGTCGCGCCATCGATCGGCCGGCCAGCGCCGCTCGGCCGCCTTGTTCGACACGAACAGCCCGACGCGCGGTTTCGTGCGCGGCCCGAGCAGCCGATACCACGCGTCCTGCAGCGCGCGGTCCGGGTGGACGGACAGCGCGAGACCTTCGAGATCGGTGCGGCCGAGTTCGGGCACGAGCCGGAATCCCGACAGCGCTTCATGGCACATCGGCCGCGACGCGACATGGTCGGGCTTGCGGTCGTCGAATTCGGAATCGGCATCGTGCCAGCGGCAATCCTTCACGCCGAGCTGCCGCGCGAACCGGATGCTGCTGCGATGCATGCCGCCGTTCGGCACGACCACGAGGTCGAACCGCAGGCGGCGCAGCCGGTGCACGAGCCGCAGCCGGCCGAAGAACGCGCGCATCCGTCCGGGGCGGTCGTTACGCTCGCACTGACGGCTGTACACGTAGGTATGGACCGTGTGCACGTCCGGGTTGCCGGCCAGCGCGGCCGCGTTGTAGCGGTTCGCGACCACGTGCAGCTCCGCACCGGGCCAGCGCTGTTTCAGCGCGCCGAGAAAAGCGGTCGTGCACAGCATGTCACCCAGAAAATCAATCCGGATCACGAGGATCCGCCCCGCCGGTTTCCCGTTGGCCATCGTTGTTGTGATGCTGTCGATTTTTTGTCGTCGCGTACCAGCCGGCATCCTGGCGTTCTTTACCGTGCCGGCTTCGTCGCGTGGTCGCTCGCGGCACCGCGGCGCGTCGCGTGCCGCGCGGAACCGTCCCCGTTTTATTCACGCACGCGATGTCGCCGCCGGCCGGCGGACAGACCGCAACCGGCGCCGTATCAGCGTCGCGCGACGGATTGTATAGCGTCCGGATGACGGCCCCAAGCATCCGCCGACATGAAAACGGCCCGCCGCACCGCACGATGGCGATGCGACGGGCCGCGAGGCAACGACCGTCCGGCGGGGACCGTCAGTACGTGATTTCGACGATGCTGCCGTCGAACGTCGCACGCAACTCCGCGAGCAGCGTGTCGCTCGGCTTCACGCGCCACGCGTCGCCGAGACGCATTTCCCCTTGCGCGCGCGCGTTGCTGTAGTGAACCTGGACCGCGAGCCCGTTCGGCAGCGGCGCCTGCGGGCGACGGCCGCCGTCGCGCCCGCCGCCGCGCGGCGCGGGTACCTCGACCGCGGGCGCGGCCGCCGGATCGTCCTTCGACACGTGCGGCTCGAGCACGCGGCGCAGCGCCGCCGCATCCGCGTTGCCGTTCATCGTGAGCCGCACCGCCTGCGCGTAGCGGCTGCGCGCGCGTTCGAGATCCATCACCGTGTCGGCCGTGAAGCGGATGCCGCCGGTGAACGCATCGTTGCGCGCCTGCCCCTGCACGATCAGCAGTTCGTCTTCCTTGAACAGCGCCTTGTTCGCCTCGAACTGCTCGTTGAAGATCGTGATCTCGCACTGGCCCGAGCCGTCGTCGAGCAGCGCGATCAGCATCTTGCCGCGCTGGGTCATCTGCGTGCGCAGCGATGCGATGATGCCCGCGACGAGCTTGTCGCGCCCTTCCTTCAGGTCGCCGACCTTCTGCCGCACGAACCGGCGCACTTCGTCGCGATACGCGTCGAACAGGTGGCCGGACAGGTAGAAGCCGAGTGCGCCCTTCTCTTCCTGCAGGCGGCGCTTGTCGTCCCACGCGGGTTCGTCGACGAGCGCATGCGCGTGCGGCGACTCGGCGCCCATGTCGAACAGCCCGGCCTGCATCGCGTTCGCTTCGGCCTGGTCGGCCGCTTCCATCGCGAGCGGCACCGACGCAATCAGCTGCGCGCGGTTCGCGTTCAGCGAATCGAACGCGCCGGCGCGGATCAGCGCCTCGACCGTGCGGCGATTCACCATCCGCCGGTCGATCCGCTCGCAGAAGTCGAACAGGTCGGTGAACGGCTTTTCGTCGCGGGCGCGCAGGATCTCCTCGATCGCGTTCTGGCCGCTGCCCTTCACCGCGCCGAGACCGTAGCGGATCGTGCGCGAGCGCTTGCCGTCGGCTTCGGCGACCGGCTCGAACCGGTAATGCGATGCGTTGATGTCCGGCGGCAGCACGGCGAGGTTGTTCACGACGCAGTCGTCGTACAGGATCTTCACCTTGTCGGTGTCGTCCATCGCGAGCGTCATGTTGGCCGCCATGAATTCGGCCGGATGGTGCGCCTTCAGCCACGCGGTGTAATACGCGAGCAGCGCATAGGCCGCCGCGTGCGACTTGTTGAAGCCGTAGCCCGCGAACTTCTCCATCAAGTCGAAGATCTCGTCGGACTTCTCGCGCGTCAGGCCGTTCTTCGCCGCACCCTCGGCGAAGATCTCGCGGTGCGTGGCCATCTCCTCGGGCTTCTTCTTGCCCATCGCGCGACGCAGCAGGTCGGCGCCGCCGAGCGAGTAGCCGCCGATGATCTGCGCCATCTGCATCACCTGCTCCTGATAGACCATGATGCCGTAGGTCTCTTTCAGGACGGGTTCGACGCGCGGATCCGGATAGTCGACCTTCTCGCGACCGTGCTTCCGTGCGCAGAAGCTCGGGATCAGGTCCATCGGGCCCGGACGGTACAACGACACGAGCGCGATGATGTCCTCGAAGCGGTCGGGCTGCGCATCCTTCAGCATGCCCTGCATCCCGCGGCTTTCCAGCTGGAACACGGCGACCGTGTTGGCCTTCTTCAGGATCTGGAACGACGCCGGATCGTCGAGCGGCACCTGCGCGAGCGACCAGTCGGCCTTCGACGCATCGAGGCGGCGAATGTAGCGCTCGGCCCAGTCGAGGATCGTCAGCGTCGTGAGACCCAGAAAGTCGAACTTCACGAGGCCGACGGCTTCGACGTCGTCCTTGTCGTACTGGCTGACAACGCCGCCCTCGTCGCCCTGCGTGTACAGCGGACAGAAATCGGTCAGCTTGCCGGGCGCGATCAGCACACCGCCCGCGTGCATCCCGACGTTACGCGTGAGGCCCTCGACACGCTGCGCGAGGTCGAGCAGCTGGTGCACTTCATCCTCGTGGTCGTAGCGCTCCTGCAGCTGCGGCTCCTCCTTCATCGCGTCGGCGATGGTCACGTGCTTGCCCGGCTTGAACGGGATCAGCTTCGCGATGCCGTCGGTGAACATGTAGCCGAGATCGAGCACGCGGCCGATGTCGCGCACGGCCGCCTTCGCGGCCATCGTGCCGAAGGTGGCGATCTGCGACACGGCATCCGCGCCGTATTTTTCCTTCACGTACTGGATCACGCGATCGCGGCCGTGCTGGCAGAAGTCGATGTCGAAGTCGGGCATCGACACGCGTTCCGGATTCAGGAATCGCTCGAACAGCAGGTTGTAGCGCAGCGGGTCCAGATCGGTAATGCCGAGCGCGTACGCGACCAGCGAACCGGCACCCGAGCCGCGGCCCGGACCGACCGGCACGCCGTTGTTCTTCGCCCAGTTGATGAAGTCGGCCACGATCAGGAAGTAGCCCGGGAAGCCCATCTTCGTGATGGTCCCGCACTCGAATTCGAGCCGCTTGTAGTACGTGTCGCGCTGCGCGTCGCGCTCCGCCGCATCCGGATACAGCTGCTCGAGGCGCTTCTCGAGCCCCTCCTTCGACAGCTGGACCAGGTAGTCGTCGAGCGACATGCCGTCCGGCGTCGGGAACAGCGGCAGCTTCGGCTTGCCGAGTTCGAGCTTCAGGTTGCAGCGCTTCGCGATCTCGACCGTATTCGCGACCGCCGACGGCAGGTCGGCGAACAGCGCGGCCATCTCGTCCTGCGTGCGGAAGTACTGATCGGTCGTGAAGCGCTTCTGGCGCCGCGGATTCGCGAGCATGTCGCCTTCCGAGATGCACACGCGCGCTTCGTGCGCGGTGAAATCGTCGTCGGTCATGAACTGCGTCGGATGCGTCGCGACGACCGGCAGCTTCAGCGACGCAGCAAGCGTCGCGGCCTGCTGGATGTACGCCTCGGCGCCCGGCTGGCCGTAACGCTGCAGCTCGATGTAGAAGCCGCCCGGGAACACTTTCGCCCAGCGCTCGGCGTGCCGGCGCGCGGCCTCCTCGTTACCGGCCGCGAACGCGAGCCCGATGTCGCCCTGCTGCGCGCCGGACAGCGCGAGCAGCCCTTGCGACAGCTCGCCGTCGAGCCAGCTCGCGTCGAGCTCCGCGCGACCGCGGTACTGGTTCGTGAGCCATGCCTTCGACAGCAGCTCGCACAGGTTCAGGTAGCCGACCTTGTCCTTCACCAGCAGCAGCAGGCGCGACGGTTTGTCGCGGTCGTCCGGATTGGTGATCCAGACGTCGCAGCCGGCGATCGGCTTGATGCCCTTGCCGCGGGCTTCCTGGTAGAAACGGACGAGGCCGAACGCGTTGCCGAGATCGGTGAGGGCGAGCGCGCCCTGGCCGTCTGCGGCCGCCGCCTTGACGATGTCGTCGAGACGCACGATGCCATCGGCAATCGAGAATTCGGAGTGAACGCGAAGATGGACGAAGCGGGGATCTGACATGGGCGTTATTGTAGCCGCGTCGCCGCGCAGGCTGCCCAAAAAATCCCCGCGCCCGGCCGTTCGGCCGATGCGCGCGACGCCGGCCGAACGGCCGGGTGCCGGCAGACGTGCAGTTTGCGGGATAATACGGGTTTTCGAATCACCGCCCCGGCTTCGCACCCTTTTTTGCGGGGCCGCCGTGCGCCCGCCGCACGGCCGCGGCCGTTTTCCCGTCGGACCATCATGACCATCGTCAACCTCGCCGCCTACCACTTCGTGTCGCTCGACGCGACCGAGCAATGGCGCCCGCTCGTCACCGCGCGCTGCAACGAACTCGGCCTGCGCGGCACGATCCTGCTCGCGCCGGAAGGCATCAACCTGTTCATCGCCGGCCCGCGCGACGCGGCCGACGCATTCATCGACTACCTCCGCCACGATCCGCTGTTCGAAGGCAAGTTCGCGACGCTGCAGTTCAAGGAGAGCCTGTCCGACTCGCAGCCGTTCCGCCGGATGCTCGTGCGCCTGAAGCGCGAGATCATCACGATGAAGAAGCCCGCGATCAAGCCGGAGCTCGGCCGCGCGCCGTTCGTCGACGCGCCCACGCTCAAGACATGGCTCGACCGCGGCCACGACGACACAGGCCGCCCGGTCGTGATGCTCGACACGCGCAACGCGTTCGAGGTCGACGTCGGCACGTTCGACAACGCGCTCGACTACCGGATCGACAAGTTCAGCGAGTTCCCGGAAGTGATCGACGCGAACCGCGCCGATCTCGAGGGCAAGACGGTCGTGTCGTTCTGCACCGGCGGCATCCGCTGCGAGAAGGCGGCGATCCACATGAAGGAAATCGGCATCGAGAACGTGTACCAGCTCGAGGGCGGGATCCTGAAGTACTTCGAGGAAGTCGGCGGCGCGCACTATCACGGCGACTGCTTCGTGTTCGACTACCGTACCGCGCTGAACCCGCAACTGCAGCCGACCGAGAACGTCACGTGCTTCGCGTGCCGCGCGGTCGTCACGCCGGAAGCCCAGCAAGCGCCGAGCTACGTGCCCGGCAAGTCGTGCCCGGCCTGCGCGCAGGCAGCCAGCGCCGCGTAAGCGCGCGTCGCTCCGCGCCCCGATGAACGGCTACCGCGGCCGCTTCGCGCCGTCGCCCACCGGCCCGCTGCATTTCGGCTCGCTGGTCGGTGCGCTCGCGAGCTGGCTCGACGCGCGCGCGCACGGCGGCGCATGGCTCGTGCGCATCGAGGATATCGACGGCCCGCGCACGGTGCCCGGCGCCGCCGACGACATCCTCGCGACGCTCGCGCATTTCGGCATGACGCCCGACGAGCCGCCCGTGTGGCAAAGCACGCGCGAGGCCGACTACACGGCCGCGCTCGAACGGCTCGTCGCCGCGGGGCTCGTCTATCCGTGCGGCTGCACGCGCAAGGAAATCGCCGATTCGCTGCGTGCCGCGCACGAGCGCCACACGACGCTCGCCTACCCGGGCACCTGCCGCACCGGCCTGCACGGCAAGCCCGCCCGCGCGTGGCGGCTGCGCGTGCCGGACGGCGACGCGGCGCTCGTCACGTTCGACGACCGCTGGCAGCACACGCAAGCGCAGAACCTCGCGACCGAGGTCGGCGATTTCGTGCTGAAGCGCGCCGACGGCCAATGGGCGTATCAGCTCGCGGTCGTGGTCGACGATGCCGACGCAGGCATCACGCACGTCGTGCGCGGCGCCGACCTGCTCGATTCGACCGCGCGCCAGATCTACCTGCAGCGCTGTCTCGGCGTGCCGACGCCGGCGTACCTGCACGTGCCCGTCGTCGTCGACGCGAACGGCGAAAAGCTCAGCAAGCAGACGGGCGCGATCGCGCTCGAGCGCGACGATCCGCTGCCGGCGCTGCGCGCCGCCGCCGCGCATCTCGGCCTGTCGACCGATAGCGAGTCATCGGGCACGACGATGGATGCGTTCTACACGTCCGCGATCGATGCGTGGGCGCGTCGCTTCGGGCCGCGCGCCGGTTGAGGCGTTTATAGCCCAGCGTCTGCGCCACCCGCATTCCTGCATCGTTCGACGTTGAATTCGGACGCAGGCAAGCGTGACGGAAGCCGGACCGAACGTCATATCCGCTGACGCCACAGCACCGGAATCCCCGTCGCCGTCATGCGGCAACGGCCCCCCCTCGCCCCTGTCCCTTCGCAATCGTCTCGCCCAATGAAAAACGGGCACATGCTCATCGCATGCACCCGTTTTCGCGGCAGCGCTCGCGCGCCGCACCGACCGCCCGAACCGCCCGCTTATGCCGACGGCTTGCGCGGCATCCCGAAGCCGCCCAGCAGCGCGGCGACCTGACGCTTCGGCCCCTTCTTCTCGGGCTGCTGCGCGGACTTGGTCTCTTCCGGCTGTTTCGCCGGCGCCGACGGTTCGTACGGCTTCAGGAAGAAATCGTCGACCGGCGCCTCGTGACGACGGTGATGGCCGCCACGCTCGGAACCGCCCGAACGACGCCCCGACGCACCGCGATGCTCGTCGCGCTCGCGACGGCCGCCGCGTTCGCCGCCGCGCTCACCCCCGCGCTCGCCGCCACGGTCGTCGTGACGATGGCGCGCCGGCTTGTCGAGCGCGAGCGTCTGCACCTCGAGCGGACGCTTGATCAGTTTTTCGATATCGGCGAGCTGCTTGCGCTCGTTCGGGCTGCACAGCGACAGCGCATCGCCCGTCGCGCCCGCGCGGCCCGTGCGGCCGATCCGGTGCACGTAGTCTTCCGCGTTGAACGGCAGGTCGAAGTTGATCACGGCCGGCAGTTCGGCGATGTCGAGGCCGCGCGCGGCCACGTCGGTCGCGACCAGCGCCTCGATCTCGCCGCGCTTGAACGCGTCGAGGGCCTGCATTCGCTCGATCTGCGTCTTGTCGCCGTGGATCGCCGAGGCGACCACGCCGTCGCGCTCGAGGTTGCGGGCCAGCCGGCTCGCGCCGATCTTGCTGTTGCAGAACACGATCACCTGCTTGAGCCCGCGATCGCGCAGCAGCTGCACGACAGCGGCCTGCTTGTCGCCTTCGGCGACGTCGTAGACGATCTGCGTGACGTTCGCGTTGGTCGAGTTGCTGCGCGCGACCTCGATCGTCTGCGGGTTGCGCAGGTAGGTCGACGCGAGCTTCTTGATTTCCGGCGAGAAGGTGGCCGAGAACAGCAGCGTCTGACGCTCCTTCGGCAGCAGGTTCAGGATGCGCTGCAGGTCCGGCAGGAAGCCCATGTCGAGCATCCGGTCGGCCTCGTCGAGCACGAGCATCTGCACCTGCCCGAGGTTCGCGGTCTTCTGCTGCACGTGGTCGAGCAGGCGGCCCGGCGTCGCGATCAGGATCTCGACGCCGCGGCGCAACTCGGCCATCTGCGGGTTCATGTCGACGCCGCCGAACACGACCGCGCTGCGCAGCGGCGTGTGCTTCCCGTACGCATGCACGTTCGCGGCGACCTGGTCGGCGAGCTCGCGGGTCGGCGTGAGGATCAGCGCGCGCACCGGGTGGCGCGCGGGCGATGCGCTCGTGTTGGCCTGCGGCAGCAGGCGCTGGAGGATCGGCAGCGAGAAACTCGCGGTCTTGCCGGTGCCCGTTTGCGCGGCGCCCATGACGTCGCGGCCGGCGAGCACGACCGGAATGGCCTGCGCCTGGATCGGCGTCGGCGTCGTATAGCCCTGCTCCGCAATGGCTTTCAGGATATCGGCGGCAAGGCCGAATTGATCGAAGGTTGCGTCGACTGGCTTGGCGACAGAATCGGACATGGTGGCGTTTCGCTCAAAAGGCGCGGCGGGGACTTCGTGCGTCAGGCCGGCCGGGCCTGCGCTCATCACATTTCGGAAGTAGACGGAGCCGCGGCGCGCCGCGCGGCGCCGCTCTGGCGCTTGGGACCGGTTCAATTCGAACATCGGGCACCACAGGCCGTGCGGACTCCGTTCGGCGCGAATGCCGGCGGAAAGGGCCGTATTGTAGCACTGCGCAGCAATCTGTCCGTGACAACGCCGCGAACGGCCCCGGCGGCGGCTCGCAGCGTGCGTCGGCAGGCCGGGCGCGGGGCGGATGCGTCGTGCGATCGGGCTATCCCGATCGGCTGATGGTCAAAATACAGGGTCGAATCTCGGGCATCTGCCTCGGGGAATCGACAGGCCGCCGGCGAGCCCGAGCGCCGCCTGCTCCGCCGTCCGGTCCGCGGTCGAACCCGGCTGCCCGGATCGATCGCGGCAACCGGCACGCCCGCACGGCGTATCCGATCGTGGCGCCGCGTTCAACCCTTCTTCTTTTTCTTCTTCTCGACCTGCACGCAGTCGCCCAGCAGCGGTGCCGCGTTCTGGTCGGCGATCTCGTCGCGCAGCGTCCCTTCCCTGCCCTTCGTCCACCAGGTATAGCGTCCGGCCTGGTAACGCGCGCCCGACGCCGAAACGGTATCGACGAACAGCAGCTGCTGCCCGTTGACCGGCACCAGGGCGAAGCTCTGGCCGTTGCCCGCGCGCCAGTACGACACGCGTACCGGCTGCTTCTGGTTCGCGCACTGATAGAGGGTCTGCACGCGCGCATCGGCGTCGATCTCCTCGACGGTCAGTTGCGCGGCCTGCGCGACGGAAACGGCGGTGCCGGCCAGCGCGAGCGCGGCGAGGGTGTGGCGAATCATGCAGTTCCTCTCACGAGACGGGTGGAAGCGCGCCCTCGCGGGACGCGCGATTATCGTTGGTTAGGGATCGAGGGTTCGCCGGTCAGGGATCGATGACGTCGGCGCACGCGTCGGTCGGCACGGCCGCGACGTGGCCGACGAGCGGCACGATCTTCAGCCCGGCCGATGCGACCCGGCACGGCGCGGCCGCGAGGCCGCACCCCGCGAGACTCGCGACCAGCGCCAGCGTGGCGCCCAGCTTGCCGATCCGTCCGATCCGCTGCCATGTCGACGCCATCGCGCTCTCCTGGTCGTGTCAGCGCGCCGACACGGGCCGCACGGCCGCCGCGGCGCGCTTCGCGCGTTCGCGGGCTTCGTCGACGGTCGCGCCGGTCGCGAGCGCGACGCCCATGCGCCGCTTCGCGAAGCTTTCCGGTTTGCCGAACAGGCGCAGGTCGGCGCCCGGCACGGCCAGCGCGTCGCGCACGCCCTCGAACGCGATACCGCGCTCGTCGAGCCCGCCGTAGATCACCGCGGACGCGGCCGGCGAACCGAGCGCCGGATCGACCGGCAGCCCGAGAATCGCGCGCGCGTGCAGTTCGAACTCCGACTGGCGCTGCGACGCGAGCGTGACGAGGCCGGTGTCGTGCGGCCGCGGGCTCACCTCGGAGAACCAGACTTCGTCGCCGCGCACGAACAGCTCGACGCCGAACAGCCCGCGCCCGCCGAGCGCCTCGGTCACCTTGTGCGCGATCTCGCGCGACTTTTCCAGCGCGACGGCGCTCATCGGCTGCGGCTGCCACGACTCGACGTAGTCGCCCGCCACCTGCACGTGCCCGACCGGCTCGCAGAAGTAGGTGCGCGTCTCGAGCGTCGCGGGGTCGATCGCGCGCACGGTCAGCTGCGTGATCTCGTAGTCGAAATCGACGAAGCCCTCGACGATCACGCGGCCGTGGTTCACGCGGCCGCCCGCCAGCGCGTAGTCCCAGGCGGGCTTCACGTCGGCCTCGGTCCGCACGACCGACTGTCCCTTGCCCGACGACGACATCACCGGCTTCACGACGCACGGCATGCCGATCTTCGCGACGGCCGCGCTGAACGCGTCGAACGACTCGGCGAACGCGTACGGCGAAGTTGCCAGCCCGAGTTCCTCGGCCGCGAGACGGCGGATGCCTTCGCGGTTCATCGTGAGCTGCGTCGCACGTGCGGTCGGGATCACCTCGGCCAGGCCGGCCGCCTCGATCGCCGCGAGCGCATCGGTCGCGATCGCCTCGATCTCCGGCACGATCAGGTGCGGACGCTCGGCCTCGACGACCGCGCGCAGCGCGGCGGCGTCGGTCATGTCGATCACGTGCGCGCGATGCGCGACCTGATGGCCCGGTGCGTCCGGATAGCGGTCGACCGCGACGACTTCGACGCCGAGCCGCTGCAACGCGATGATGACTTCCTTGCCGAGTTCGCCCGCGCCGAGCAGCATGACGCGCGTGGCCGAGGGTGAGAGCGGCGTACCGAGCCGCTGACCGATCTGCATGTGATTTCCCGCTGGTTCTGTTGGAGGACGAAAACGGCTTCGATGTTAACACGCACACCCGACGCACACCCCACTCGCACCCGCGCCGGCCCGGTCGGTTTCGTCGCATCGCCGCCCCGCCCCGCGAGGCCCGCGGGCGGATTGCGAACGTTTTCACGCGCGAAGTGTCGGCTCGCCTCACGCGGGGCGGGTGCGTTACTCTTACGCCTTGATCAGAATCCGATGAGGAACGAGGCTCATGTCCCACCTGTCCGCCGCCGCACGCGCACGCACCGGCCTGCTTCGCCCGCTGCGCGCGCCGCTCTGCGCGTTGACGCTTGCCACGCTTCTCGCCGCCTGCGCGATGCCGACCCACCCCGATTCCGCCGCCCCCGCACCCGACCCGTACAACCCCGCCGCCGTCCAGCTGCTCGACGACACGAGCTGGGAGCTCACGAGCTGGGTGAACGCCGACGGCACGCCGCGCACGATTCCGCACGGCGACAACGGCGAGCCGATCAAGCTCGCGCTGTCCACCGAAGCGGGCGTCCGCCGCGCCAGCGGCTTTTCGGGCTGCAACCGCTATATGGGAACCTACGCGCTCAAGAACGGCCTGCTGAGCTTCGGGCCGCTCGCCGGCACGCGCATGGCATGCCCGAACACGCTCGGCGGCCAGCTCGAGCACGCGTACCTCGATGCGCTCGCGCACATCGGGAAGACCGGCGTGCAGATGCGCGAGCCGCAGCAGTTGCAGATCGTGACCGAAGCCGGCGCGACGCTGACCTTCACGCGCCGGAGCCCCTGATGCAGCGCGCGGGCGAAGGCCGATCGGCCGCCTTCGCCGCGCGCGGATCCCGGACGCATGCGTCCCGCGGCCTGGAAGCGCTTCGACGCCTTCAAACTGCCTTAGAGTCCTGTTCGTCGGCCGGTTAAACTCGGCGGGTCGCGCACCGCGCTCCCCGCCCTCTTCCTGTTTCATCAAAGCATGCACACGGTTGTCTTCGGCTGGTTCGGCATCTCCGCCGTCTGGTTCCTCCTTCTCATCTGGCGTCTCGTTCAGACGATGCTGCCCGGCGGCGGCGGACTCGCCGGCCGCGGCTCGATTCGCCTGTGGCTCGGCTTCGCGGCCGTGTTCGTCGCGAGCTGCGCGCTGACGAGCCCGCTGTCGGGCCCCGACTCGAATGCGCTCGGCCACGCGTTCTCGAACGGCTTCGCGCATGTGCTCGGCCCGATCGGCACGCCGGTCGCGATGGTCGTGCTGTTCTTCGCGGGCCTGCCGTGGCTGACCGGCATCGGCTGGCGGCAGTTCGCCGCGTGGGTCGACACGTCGTTCGGCGTCAAGCTCGCGCGCGACGTCGACGACGACGTGCGCGGCGTTGCCGACCTGCCGCGCAGCGCGCTGCATCGCGACGACGACATCGTGCAGCCGAGCACCGCCCATACCGTCAACTCGATGGCGCCGCGGCAGAACGGCCGGTATTCGCGCCCGACGTTGTGGAAGCCCGATCCGCAGGCGCGGCCGAAGCCGCGCAGCAAGCCCGCGCCGCGTCCGCTCGCCGAGCCGGTCGCGCCGACGGGCTGGCTGAAGCCGACGTCGGCCAATCGCATGCCCCCGCCGCCCGCACCGGGCGCGACGAGCGCCATGCCGCCCCCGACGACCGGCAGCACCGCCAGCCTCGCGCGCGCCGCCGCGAACACCCAGGTGCCGCGCCCCAGTCCGGCCCCGCTGCCGGCCGGGTTCGAGCCCGTCCGGCCGCAACCGACCGCCGCGCGACCGGCCGCAGCCGCGCTGAAGCAGCCGGCCGCGCCGCGCACCGCGGTCACGCCACGCCCGGCCGCCGCGACGACGCCGCGCACGCCCGCCCGCCCGGTGACGGGCGCCGGCGCCGCCGGCCAGTCGCCGGACGCGGCACGCCGCCGCCCCGCGCCGCCGGCCCCCGCACGCGCGCCGCTCTACGCGTGGGTTCAACAGCCCGCGGAGCCGATCACGCCGGCACCGAGCGTTCACGACACGCTGCGCTCGATCGAAGCCAGTACCGCGCAGTGGGCGACGCTGGACGGTGTGCGGTCGACCGATGCGTCGTCGGCGCCGGCCGCCGCGGCGACCGTGGCCAGCGCGGTTGCAGCGGCGGGCAGCGTCGCCGAGTCGGGGTCGACGGCCGTACCGGCCGGGATCGTTGCGGACGCGCATCAGGCCGCGCCCCGCGACGCAGGCCGTCCGGATGCGCACGAAGCGGCGCCGGCCTATGACGACGCACCGATCGTGCTGGATGCATTCATGCCGGCCGAGCCGAGCATGCAAGCGCCTGCCGTTGATGCGGGCGCCCCGGCCTTCGGCGAGGCCATGCGGCATGCCATGCCGGATTTCCGCGTCGAGACCGATGAACCGACGCGTCGTGCGGACGGCGAGCATCGACACGACTCCGATGCCCCTGCCGCGCCGGCATTCGATGCCCCGATCGACTTTGCGCCGTGGGAAGACATCGTCAGCCCACCGGTTTCCGGGCTCGGCGCGTCGCATGAAAGCCCGATTGCCGTGCCACTGTCGGACGCGGATGAGTCGGTGGCCGCGAGCGCAGCGGTCGAGACGCCTTCGGCCGCTGTCACGTCGACCGTAAGCGCCACGGGCCGCACCGTCGATGCGAAGGATGCGGCAACGGCCGCAGGAATTGTCGGCCAGGTCCAATCGCAAGCTGCGGCGCTTGCCGATACCGCCGTATCGGTCGTTGCGCAAGAACACGCGCACGCGACGCAGGATGTTGTGAAGCCGGTCCAGCCCGTCACGCCGCCTCCTCCCCTCTCCGCTTCGTCGATCGCGGCAACGCCGACGCAGCCGCGTACCGATGCGATGCCCGTCGCAGCAGCGACGACGGCAGCCTCGGCCGCGTCGAACAAGGCACCGGCCGGCGCCGTGACGGGAACGGTCTGGCACGCGGCAGCAAAGCACGGTGGCGAAACCGCTCCGTCGCCTGCAGGCATGCAACGCGCCACGCCGCCGGCACCGGCGGCGGCGACCGCCGCGGCCACGGAACCTGCGTCCGTCGACGCCGCTGCCTCCTCCGCATCATGGTCGAAGCCGTTGTCCGCTGAGCCCTTCGCTGGTGCGCAGACGACCTCGGCAGCTGACGCGTCGTCGCCCGTCGGCAGCGCACCCGGTTCTGCTGCGCCGGCACCCGCGAACACGCCGAACAGCACACCTGTCGCCGCAGCGCCTGCGTTTACCGGCATGACGAACCCGGCCGCCGGTTCGCTGTCGCGACCGGCCGCATCAGTAGCGCCTGTTGCACCTGTTGCGCCCGATGCGCCCGATGCGCCCGATGCACCCGTTGCACCTGTTGCACCTGTTGCACCTATTGCGCCTGCTGCGCCCGTTGCGCCGTCCGCGCCGTCCGCGCCGGTGAGTGTCACGGATACTGCGTACGGTTCCAGCGTTCGCGTGCCGGCTGCCGCAGCGTCGACGATCGACGCCACGGATCCGGCATCGAGCACGGTCGCGCCGGCACCCGCACCGACGACGCCTGCCCGGACGCCTTCGACAAGTGCCTCCGTCCCGTCCGCCGCGCAGCCGTCCGCACCCACGCCGACCGCGGCAGCGGCGACATCCGCCCCCATACCCGTGACTGGCGCCCCCGGCCTGACAACGGCACAAGCTTTTGCGGCCGAGCCAAGCGCAGCGGCAGCGGCTTCTGCCCTGACGTCTGCAGCGAGCGCTTCCGGCCCGGCCACCGCGCAGCCGTTCGCATCCGCGCCGACCGCGGCAGCCGCCACGGCGCCCGCATCGACCGGCACGTCCTTCAGCGCAACCGGATCGCAACCTGCGCAACGCACGTCGGTGTCGCCTGCCGCCGCGTCTTTCACCTCGTCGGGCAGCGCATTGGCCGCAACGTCGACCGCATCGGCGACGCCTTCGGCAGCATCGACCACCCGCACGCCTGACGGTTCGGCATTCGGTGTGCCGGCCGCGACGACCGGAGCAGCGCAGACGACAACCAGCGCCACGCCTGCCGCGACAAATGGCGCGCCGGCCTCCTTCGCCGCTGCCCCCGCCGCGACGGCACCGGCCGCGTCGCCGACTTCCGCGCCCCCGTCGGTCTCGGCATTGCCGACCTACTCCGCGCCGGGCGGATCTGTCGACACGGCGACACCGGCGCAATCCATCGCGTCCGCACCGCTGCCGCAGGCCCCGTCGTTCACCACCTCGCCGGCTCCCGCCGCTGCGCCGGCGAGTTGGTCCCTGTCCGACATCGGCACGACGCCCGCGACAACCGGCATCACCATCCCGGCCGCCACGACATCGCCGCTTCCGGCCGCAACGCCGCCCGCGGCCACCGTGCCGCCGGCACCGGCGGAATCGAGCGCTCCGGCCGCCGATGCATCGGCCGCACCCGAGCGCCAGCCGCGCCCGAACGCGTTCGAATTCCACGCACCCGCATCGTTCAACGTCGAGCTGCCGACGCTCGACCTGCTCGAGCCCGCGTCCGACGACGTCGAAACGATCACCGAGGAACACCTCGCGCAGACGGGCCAGGTCATCGAGCAGCGCCTGCAGGAGTTCAAGGTGCCGGTGACGGTGGTCGGCGCATCGGCAGGCCCGGTGATCACGCGCTTCGAGATCGAACCCGCGCTCGGCGTGCGCGGCAGCCAGATCGTCGGCCTGATGAAGGACCTGTCGCGCGGCCTCGGCCTCACGTCGATCCGCGTCGTCGAGACGATTCCCGGCAAAACCTGCATGGGCCTCGAGCTGCCGAACGCGAAACGCCAGATGATCCGCCTGTCGGAGATCCTCGAATCGCGCCAGTACCAGCACTCGACATCGCAGCTGACGATCGCGATGGGCAAGGACATCACCGGCCACCCGGTCGTCACCGATCTCGCGAAGGCGCCGCACATGCTGGTTGCCGGCACGACGGGTTCGGGCAAGTCGGTCGCGATCAACGCGATGATCCTGTCGCTGCTGTACAAGGCGACGCCTGAGGACGTGCGGCTGATCATGATCGACCCGAAGATGCTCGAGCTGTCGGTCTACGAAGGCATCCCGCACCTGCTCGCGCCGGTTGTCACCGACATGAAGCTCGCGGCGAATGCACTGAACTGGTGCGTCGGCGAAATGGAGAAGCGCTACCGGTTGATGTCGGCCGTCGGCGTGCGCAATCTCGCGGGCTTCAACCAGAAGATCCGCGACGCGGAGGCGAAGGAAAAGAAGATCGGCAACCCGTTCTCGCTGACGCCCGACGATCCCGAGCCGCTGTCGAAGCTGCCGCTGATCGTCGTCGTGATCGACGAGCTGGCCGACCTGATGATGGTCGCCGGCAAGAAGATCGAGGAGCTGATCGCCCGTCTCGCGCAAAAGGCGCGCGCGGCCGGCATCCACCTGATCCTCGCGACCCAGCGCCCGTCCGTCGACGTGATCACCGGCCTCATCAAGGCGAACATCCCGACGCGCGTCGCGTTCCAGGTGTCGTCGAAGATCGACTCGCGCACGATCCTCGACCAGATGGGCGCCGAATCGTTGCTCGGCCAGGGCGACATGCTGTTCCTGCCGCCGGGCACGGGCTACCCGCAGCGCGTGCACGGCGCGTTCGTCGCGGACGAGGAAGTGCACCGGATCGTCGAATACCTGAAGCAGTTCGGCGAGCCGCAGTACGAGGAGGGGATTCTCGACGGCCCGGCCGCCGACGGTGCGACGCAGGACCTGTTCGGCGACGCGCCGGATGCGGAAGCCGATCCGCTGTACGACGAAGCGGTCGCGTTCGTCGTGCGCACGCGGCGCGCGTCGATCTCGTCGGTGCAGCGCCAGTTGCGCATCGGCTACAACCGCGCCGCGCGCCTCGTCGAGCAGATGGAAGCGGCCGGACTGGTGTCGCCGATGGGCATCAACGGCAGCCGCGAGGTGCTCGTGCCGGCGGCGGCCGACTGAGCATGGCGGCCGCACGGCCGCCGACGATCGATCCGGGCGCCCCGCGCAAGCGGCCGCCCGGACGAACAAGGGCGCTGCGTTGGCAGCGCCCTTTTTTCATGGACGGCGATCTACAGCGCCGCCGGCACCAGCTTGAAGTCGACCGGGCTGCCGACCGCCACCTTCTGCGGATTCGCGCCGAGCTGCCCCGTTTCGACGTCGCGGCTGAACACGTAGAACGTGTCGCTGTCCTGGTTGCCGACGATCAGCCACTTGCCGGTCGGATCGATCAGGAATTCGCGCGGCGTCCTGCCGAGGCTCGACTGGCGCCCGACGGTCTTCAGCCGGCCGTCGGCCTGGTTCACCGCGTAGATCACGATGTCGTTCACGTCGCCGCGGTTGCTCGCGTACAGGAAGCGTCCGTCCGGCGACAGGTGGATCGCGCCGCCGCCGACCTTGCCCTTGAAGCCCGGCACCGTCATCGGCTGCGTCTCGACCGGCGTCAGCTTGCCGTCGCGGTAGCCGAACACCTCGACCGACGCGTTGAGTTCGCTCGTCACGTACGCGAACCGGCCGTCGGCGCTGAATACCATGTGACGCGGGCCGGAGCCGGCCTTCACCGGCGTGTATCGCGTGTCGGTCGGGCTGATCAGCCCGCGGCTGCCGTCCACCGTGTAGCGGTAGCCGTAGAGCTTGTCCGCGCCGAGGTCCTGCACGAACAGGTAACGGCCATCGGGCGAGAACACCGTCGAATGCACGTGCGCGCCGTCCTGGCGCCCCTTCACGGGCCCCGTGCCCTCGTGATGCACCGTCAGAACGGCCGGGCCGACCGCGCCGCCGTCCCGGATCGGGAACACGGCGAAGCTGCCGCCCGGATCGGCCGCGACCGAGTAGTTGGCCGTGACGAGGTACTTGCCGTCCGGTGACAGCGCGAGATAGCAAGGATCGTTCCCTTCCGACGACACGCGGTCGATGAACGTGAGCGCCCCCGTCTTCGGATCGAAGCCGAACGCGCTGACGCCGCCGCGCTGCGTGGCCGGCCCGTTGTCGCCGGGCAGTTCGTTGACCGCGTAGACGGTGCGACCGTCGCGGCTCGGCAACAGGTAGGACGGATTCACGGTCTTCGCCGACGACACGGGCGCGATGCTGCCCGTTTTCGTATCGAAGCGGTACACGTAGATCCCGTCGCTACCGTGCCCCGTATAGGTGCCGACGAGCAGGTTGTAGACGCCGTCGGCCGGTGCCGGCGATTGCTGTGCGAAGGCGTGGGTCGCGGACAAGGAAAGCACGAGCGCGAAACCTTTCATCCAGTGAGCGAACCTAAGCGGGAACCCTCGTGTCGAAGCGCGCGCGTCACGCTCGCGTAAACGGTTGGGCATTGAATCCTCCTTGCATCGAGTCGCTTCAAGTGTTGAGATAGGACGAAACGCCGGCCGTTCATGCGCTCCGCCGCCCGGGCGAGTATACGGGGCGCGACGCCGGCGCGTGAAGCCCGGGCGCCGCAGCCCTGCATTGTGAACTCGAATATCCAAGGACCGCTTGCCCATGCCCGCCCTGATCGAAGACTACGCCCTCGTCGGCGACGGCCACACCGCCGCGCTGATCTCGAAAGACGGCTCCGTCGACTGGCTGTGCTGGCCCCGCTTCGATTCGGGCGCCTGTTTCGCGGCGCTGGTCGGCACGCCCGAGCACGGCCGCTGGCTGCTCGCGCCGGCCGCCGACGCCGCGATCACGCACACGACGCGCCGCTATCGCGGCGACACGCTGATCCTCGAAACCGACTACGAAAGCGCCGACGGCGCCGTCACCGTGATCGACTTCATGCCGCCCGGCAACGGCTGGTCCGAACTGGTGCGGATCGTCGTCGGCCGCCACGGCACGATGAAGATGCGCATGGAACTGGTGTTGCGCTTCGACTACGGTTTCTCGATCCCGTGGGTCACGCAGCTGACGCGCGAGGACGGCATGAAGGCGATCGCCGGCCCCGATACCGTCGTGCTGCGCACGCCGGTGCCGCTCACCGGCAAGAACCTCCATACGCTCGCGGAATTCACGGTGAGCGCCGACGAACGTGTGCCGTTTTCGCTCAGCTATGCGGCGTCGCACCTGCGGCTGCCGCCCGCGCGCGATGCGCTGTCGATGCTCGCGCGCACCGAGAACTACTGGCTCGAATGGTCGGGCCGCTGCCAGGTGCAGGGCCGCTACGCGGCCGCCGTGCGTCGTTCGCTGATCACGCTGAAGGCGCTCGCGTACGAGCCGACCGGCGGCATCGTCGCGGCGCCGACCACGTCGCTGCCCGAGAAGATCGGCGGCAACCGCAACTGGGACTACCGCTACTGCTGGCTGCGCGACGCGACGATCACGCTGCTCGCGCTGATGCGCGGCGGCTATTACGACGAGGCGCGCGCGTGGCGCACGTGGCTCGGCCGCGTGATGGCCGGCTCGCCCGAGCAGATCCAGATCATGTACGGGATTGCGGGCGAGCGCCGGCTGCCGGAAATGGAGCTCGACTGGCTGCCCGGCTACCAGGATTCGAAACCGGTGCGCGTCGGCAACGGCGCCGCGAACCAGCTCCAGCTCGACGTGTTCGGCGAAGTGATGGCCGCGCTGCACCTCGCGCGCGTGGGCGGCCTGCAGGCCGACGACACGGTGTGGTCCGTCCAGTGCTCGCTGCTCGACCATCTCGAGAAGATCTGGCGGGAACCCGACGAGGGCATCTGGGAGACGCGCGGCGGCCGCCGCCACTTCACGTTCTCGAAGGTGATGGCGTGGGTCGCGTTCGACCGCGCGATCAAGTCGGCCGAGATGTTCCGGCTGCCCGCGTCGCTCGACCGCTGGCGCGCGCTGCGCGACCGGATTCACGCGGACGTGTGCGACAACGCATGGCATGAGGGCAAACGGGCGTTTGCCCAGAGCTACGGCAGTGACGAGCTCGACGCGAGCGTGCTGCTGCTGCCGCTGCTCGGCTTCCTGCCGCCGGAAGACCCGCGCATCGTCGGCACGGTCGACGCGATCGAGCGGGAATTGCTGCACGACGGCCTCGTGATGCGCTACCGCACGACCGAGTACGACGACGGCCTGCCGCCGGGCGAAGGCACGTTCCTCGCGTGCAGCTTCTGGCTGGTCGACAACTACGCGCTGCTCGGCCGGATCGACGACGCGCACCGGCTGTTCAGCCGGCTGCTCTCGCTGTCGAACGACCTCGGGCTGCTCGCCGAGGAATACGATCCGGTCGACGGCCGGCTCGTCGGCAATTTCCCGCAGGCGTTCTCGCACGTGGCGCTCGTGCATACCGCGATGAACCTGATGCACCACGAAGAGGCCATGGCGCGCGCGGCCGGCCAGCCGGCGCCGGCCGTGGCGACGGGGCGCTGACCGGGGGTGGAGCGGCTTCTTCAGAGATCGTCAATTCGCAAACGTTTGATGAAAAATCGGAGAAATGTTGCGTTGCAACATTCATCGTTGTCCGATATGATCGACTCGATTGTCCGGCCGCACTGCAACATGGCCGGTCGCTGACCCACACGGCACGCCGCGACGCCACACGCCGCCCCTGCGCACCGTCCCCCAAGCGGGAGTAGTCTGCATGCTTTACCAACTGCACGAATTCCAGCGGGCGATGCTGAGCCCGCTCACGGCCTGGGCCCAGGCCGCCTCCAAGTCGTTCGCCAATCCGTCCAGCCCGTTCTCGCTGATGCCCGGCGCGGCGCGGATGGCCGCCGCGTACGAACTGATGTACCGGCTCGGCAAGGATTACGAGAAGCCCGAATTCAACCTTCACCAGATCGTCAAGGACGGCCACAACATCCCGATCGTCGAGCAGACGATCATCGAGAAGCCGTTCTGCCGGCTGCTGCGTTTCAAGCGCTATTCGGACGACGCCGATGCCGTCACGCAGCTGAAGGACGAGCCGGTCGTGCTGGTCTGCGCGCCGCTGTCGGGCCACCACTCGACACTGCTGCGCGACACCGTGCGCACGCTGCTGCAGGATCACAAGGTGTACATCACCGACTGGATCGATGCGCGGATGGTGCCGGTCGAGGTCGGCCCGTTCCACCTGCACGACTACATCGCGTACATCCAGGAATTCATCCGCCACATCGGCGCGCGCAACCTGCACGTGATCTCCGTGTGCCAGCCGACCGTGCCGGTGCTCGCGGCGATCTCGCTGATGGCGAGCCGCGGCGAGGACACGCCGCTCACGATGACGATGATGGGCGGCCCGATCGACGCGCGCCGCAGCCCGACGTCGGTGAATTCGCTGGCTACGCAACACTCGACCTCGTGGTTCGAGAACAACGTGATCCACACGGTGCCCGCCAACTATCCGGGCGAAGGCCGCCACGTGTATCCGGGCTTCCTGCAGCACACGGGCTTCGTCGCGATGAACCCGGAACGTCACGCGCAATCGCACTGGGACTTCTACCAGAGCCTGCTGCGCGGCGACGAGGACGACGCCGAGGCGCACCGCCGCTTCTACGACGAGTACAACGCGGTGCTCGACATGGCGGCCGAGTACTACCTCGAGACGATCCGCGTCGTGTTCCAGGAATTCCGGCTCGCGGAAGGCACGTGGGATGTCGAAGGCGAGCGCGTGCGTCCGCAGGACATCCAGCACACCGCGCTGATGACGATCGAGGGTGAACTCGACGACATCTCGGGCAGCGGCCAGACGCACGTCGCGCACGAGCTGTGCACGGGCATCCCGCAGGACGACCGCCGCAGCCTGACCGCCGAGAAGTGCGGTCACTACGGGATCTTCTCGGGCCGCCGCTGGCGCACGATCATCTATCCGCAGTTGCGCGACTTCATCCGCGAGCATGCGCCGGAACCGAAGAACGGCACGACGAAGTTGCCTCCCGATGCACAGGACGCAACCACGATCGGCGCCGTGCCGGCCGCCACGCCGCAGCCTGAAACGACGGTGCGCGCCACCGCCGCGAAACGCACGCGCCCGAAAGCGCCGGCCGTGACGGTCGCACCCGCCAGGACGGCCGTCGCGAAGGCCGCACCGGCCGCGAAACGCGCAGGCAGCACGCGCGCCAAGCCCGTGCGGGCGCGCAAGGCCGCCTGACGCACCGCGTTCCGACGCAAAAACGCCGCCGTTGCTTGCGCACGGCGGCGTTTTTTTTCATCCGGCGGTCGCGGTCGCGGCGGCTCATCGACGCGTCGGTTCGTCAGCGTCGATTCGACGGTTCGTCAACTCAGCGCCGCAGCAGATACGCGAGCAGCACCTCGGTGTTCATCCTGACCATCTCCGCGCGCTCGTCGGCTTCGCTGAAGTCGCGGCCGAGCGTCGCGGCGAGCGTGAAGCGGTTCGACACGATGTAATAGCCGAGCCCCGACAGCGTCACGTAGAAGCGCAGCGGATCGACGTCGCTGCGGAACAGCCCGGCCTTCTGGCCGCGCATCAGCACGTTGCCGAGCTTCGCGACGATCGGCGACATCATCTCGCGGATCCGCGTCGACTTGTGCAGGTAGCGCGCTTCGTGCAGGTTCTCGTTGTTGATGAGCCGCAGCAGCTCGGGATGATCGCGGTAGTAGTCCCACACGAAATGCGCGAGCCGCGTGACGGCCTCGACGGGCGCGACGCCATCCAGATCGAGCACGCGCTCGGCCTCGGTCAGCGCGGAGAACGCGTGTTCGAGCACGGCCGTAAACAGCTGCTCCTTGCTGCCGAAGTAATAGTAGAGCATGCGCTCGTTGGTTTCGGCCCGGCGCGCGATCTGGTCGACGCGTGCGCCGAACAGCCCTCCACTCGCGAACTCTTCGGCTGCCGCCATCAGGATGCGGCGGCGGGTACCTTCAGGATCTCTTTTGATTTTTGGCTGATTCATGGTGGCGTTTTGCTATGTGAGCCGCGTGATCCGGACCGGCACCCCCACCGCCTCGGCGCCGGCTGCCCTGGAACGAGCGCGCCGCATGCGGCCGCCCTCCTGCTGAGCCCCTGCAAAAAAGCGGTTCGATTATGCGCACAGACAGCGTCCAGCGCAATGCGGGAAATCGGCGATAATCAAGGTTTGGCAAACCTTTCCGGCCGCGCCAGACGCGGCCGAGAGCCATTCGGCGCTGCTGCGCCCGTTGTCACCGTGACCGATTCCAAGACCCTCGCGGATCGCATCGAAGATCTGCTTCCCCAGACGCAATGCACGAAGTGCGGCTATAACGGCTGCCGTCCGTACGCCGAAGCGATCGCCGCCGGCGACGCGAACTACAACCAGTGCCCGCCCGGCGGCGCCGAAGGCATCGCACGCCTCGCGCGCCTGCTCGGCAAGCCCGTGATCCCGCTGAACCCCGTCAACGGCGCCGAGCATCCGCGCGCCGTCGCGTTCATCGACGAAAGCCTGTGCATCGGCTGCACGCTGTGCATGCAGGCGTGCCCGGTCGACGCGATCGTCGGCGCACCGAAACAGATGCACACGATCGTCGAATCGCTGTGCACGGGCTGCGACCTGTGCGTGCCGCCCTGCCCGGTCGACTGCATCGCGATGGTCCCCGTGACCGACGAGCGCACCGGCTGGGACGCGTGGTCGCAGGAACAGGCGGACGCCGCGCGCGAGCGCCACGACCGCCGGCTCGCCCGCCAGCGTCGCGAACGCGAGGCCGCCGAGGCGCGCGCCGCCGCCCGCCGCGCGGCCAGCGCCGGCGCCGGCGCGGCCAAGGCTGCGCCGGCCGCGGAACAGCCGGGCGCACCGGCCGCGGCCCCTGCCGACGACGCCGACGCGAAGAAACGCGCGATCATCGCCGCCGCGCTCGAACGCGCACGCAAGAAGAAGGAAGAACTGTCCGGGCAAGGCGCCGGGCCGAAGAACACCGAAGGCGTGAGCGCGGCCGTGCAGGCGCAGATCGACGCGGCCGAAGCCCGCCGCAAGCGGCTCGCCGAACAGCAGGCGCCGCGCGACGCCGAGGCCGCCGGCGACACCCCCGACGATCCGAACCACGACGACCGGAACGGCCCGTCCGCGCCGCCCGACAAGAACCGTCCATGAACGCCACGAAACGACGCGCGATCTACGAAACGCTGCAAAGCCTCAATCCGCATCCGACCACCGAGCTCGAATACACGACGCCGTTCGAGTTGCTGATCGCGGTGATGCTGTCCGCGCAGGCGACCGACGTGTCGGTCAACAAGGCGATGCGCAAGATGTTCCCGGTCGCGAACACCCCGCGACAAATCGTCGCGCTCGGTGAAGAAGGCGTCGCCGACTACATCAAGACGATCGGCCTGTACCGCACCAAGGCGAAGAACGTGATCGCGACGTGCAACATCCTGCTCGAGCGCTACGACGGCGAGGTGCCGGCCGATCGCGAAGCGCTCGAGAGCCTGCCGGGCGTCGGCCGCAAGACCGCGAACGTCGTGCTGAACACCGCGTTCGGCCAGCCGACGATCGCGGTCGACACGCACATCTTCCGCGTCGCGAACCGCACGGGGCTCGCGCCGGGCAAGGACGTGCGGGCCGTCGAGGCCGCGCTCGAGAAGTTCACGCCGAAGGAATTCCTGCAGGACGCGCATCACTGGCTGATCCTGCACGGGCGCTATGTGTGCAAGGCGCGCAAGCCCGAATGCTGGCACTGCGCGATCGAGCCGCTGTGCGAATTCCGGCCGAAGACGCCGCCGCCGATCGAGTGAGCGTCAGCCGCGGCTGACGCACCGCACGCGGCCGCTCGAGCCGCGCGCGGCGCGCGGCACGACCCGCGGACGCCATTGCAGCGCCCGCGGCTTGTCCCTGCACTGCTATGCGTTGGACGTCGCCGTCGCGTCGTCGGCCGCCGCGCCGCCCGCGCGCACGAGCGCGAGCACGGCCGCGAGGATCGCGACGCCGCCCGCCCACTGCAGCGGCGACAGCGCCTCGCCGAACAGCAGCGCCGCGAGCGCGACCGTCACGACCGGCTCGAGCGTCGACAGCATCGACGTGCGCGCAGCCCCCAGCCGCTCGAGCCCGGCGAAGAACGCGAGCATCGCGGCGACCGTCGACACCAAGGCGATCGCGAGCATCGACGCCCAGCCGCCGGCCGTTGCCGGCCAGCGCGGCGGCGCGCCGAACGCCGCGGTCCGCACGATCGCGATCGCGACGAGCGTCGCGGTCGCCGACAGGCAGATGATGGCGGTGGTCGCGAGCGGATCGACGCCGCGCGTCGCCTTCGTGCCGCCGACGATGTACAGCGAATAGATCACCGCGGCGGCCAGCGCGAGCGCGATGCCGAGCGGCTCGCCGTGGCCGCCGCCGACCATCAGCGCGGAGCCCGCGACGCAGAGCACGAGCGCGACCGCCTTCGCGCGCGTGAGGCGCTCGCCGAGCCACCATGCGGCCAGCAGCGTGACGAAGGCCGGATAGAGGTACAGCAGCAATGCGACGAGGCTCGCCTGCGCATGCTGGAGCGCACTGAAATAGCAGAACGACTGCCCGACGTAGCCGAGCGCTCCCATCGCGACGAGCGGCGCGAGCGTGCGGCCGCGCGGCCATGCGACGCGGCGGTGCCGCGCGATCGCGGCAAGGATCGCGCCGCCGATCGCGAAGCGCACGATCAGCAGCCCGAGCACGTCGACGCCGGCCGCATACGCATAGCGGCCGAAGATCGCCATCGCGCCGAAGGCGGCGGCAGACAGCGCGACATAGAGCGCGCCCTGTAGCGCGGCGGACGATGAGCGGGCGGTGGCGGACATGATGGAGCGGTGCGAGCGCGACGACGGAATCGTCGGAGTGTAGCGGCGCGGCGGCCGGCAGCCTAGCCCGCGCTTACCCGTTGCGCGGCGGCCGGCGCCGCGCCGGCCCGCACCGACCGGCACGGCGCCCGATGTGCCTGATGTGCCTGATGTGCCTGATGTGCCTGATGTGCCCGGTGTGCCTGATGTGCCCGATGTCCCGATGCGCCCGCTGCATCCGCTGCGCGCGGCAAGCGCCCCGCTTGCGCCACCCGCCGCCGGCCCCACCCGCCGCCAGCGCCGTGCGCCGACCCGGCGTACAATGCGCGACGCGGCATGACGCCGCCCGAATCACGACGTTTCCCCACCATGTTCAATCCGAGTCGCGACGAAGTCCGTCGCTTTTTCACCGAGACCTGGCGCAAGCAGCGCGCAGGCGAGATCCTGACGCCGCTGGAAGCGATGGCCGCCGACTGGATCGTCGAGCACCCCGAATATCACGACGACCTCGCGGACGCCGACAGCGCCGCCGCGCGCAACTATACGCCCGAGGAAGGCCGCACGAACCCGTTCCTGCATCTGTCGATGCACCTCGCGATCAGCGAGCAGCTGTCGATCGACCAGCCGCCCGGCATCCGCGCCGCGCACGACAAGCTGGCCGCGAAGCTCGACTCGACCCACGAGGCGCAGCACATGATCATGGAGTGCCTCGGCGAGACGATCTGGGAAGCGCAGCGCACCGGCACGCCGCCCGATACGGACGCGTACCTGCAGCGCATCCTGCGCCGCGCGTCGCGCGACTGAGCGCCACGGACAAAAAAATACCCCGCCGCGGCGGGGTATTCCGGCTGCACGGACCGGCAAGGTCCGGCGCGCTTACTTCTTGAAGACGAGATCCGTCTCTTTCAGCGACTCGATGTAGGCCGCGATGTCCTTCATGTCGCTGACCGACAGGTTCTGCACCTGCGCCTGCATGATCGCGTTGTTGCGACCGAGCAGCGGGTTCGTCAGCCCCATCTGGTACTGGCGCATCGCCCACACGAGGTAGTCGGCGTGCTGGCCCGCGAGGCGCGGATACTCGGCGTTGATCGGCTTGTTCAGCTGCGCGCCGTGGCAGGCCGCGCAGTTGTGCGACTCGACCAGCTCCTTGCCCTTCGTGGTGTCCGCCGCATGCGCGGTACCGATCGCGAGGCCGGCCGCCAGTGCAACCGCCGCCGTCTTGAATGCGTTGTTCATGA
Organism: Burkholderia sp. BCC1993; assembly: GCF_905339865.1. Lineage (NCBI taxonomy): Bacteria > Pseudomonadati > Pseudomonadota > Betaproteobacteria > Burkholderiales > Burkholderiaceae > Burkholderia > Burkholderia sp. BCC1993. The sequence goes on from NZ_CAJPGZ010000019.1 coordinate 122,244, forward strand.
ATGCTCCTGTCCCGCCGGTCAGATCGGCGGCGCGCGCTTTACTTGTAGGGATTGTCCTTCGTGTCGGCCTTCTGGACGGCGTAGTAAGCCGCCAGATCCGCGATGTCCTGATCCGTCAGCGAACCGGCGATCGCGTTCATCGACGGGAAGTGACGATCCTTCTTGCGGTAGGCCTTCAGCGCGTTCTCGAGGTATTGCTGGTTCTGGCCGCCGAGGACGGGCACCCGGTAGACCTCCGGATACGCCGCGCGGTAATCCTGGATGCCGTGGCAACCGATGCACATGGCGGCCTTGCCCGCCCCGTCCTTCGGGTTGCCGACCACACCGGCCGCCTGCGCGCTGCCCGCGAGCGCCACGAGCGCTGCGACAACGACGTGTTTGCCGACGAATTTGTTCATAGCTCTTGTAACCTAGCTTGAGGGGAAACTGGCGCCGAAGCGGCAACGGCCCGCGCCGTTTTGCTTGTCGGTCGCCACGCAGGCCAAAAAAAACGGCCAGATTGTACCGCGTCGGCGGGGAATGCGTCCATACGGCGCCCCGCCCCGCCCCGCCGCAGCCCCGCAACGATACGCGGCCCCGGCCCAACCGGACAGCCCTTCTGACTTATACTGGTTTTTTTTGCGACCAGGAAAGAGCGCCGCCATGCGTTTCGAAGGATCCTCGCACTACGTCGCCACCGACGACCTGAAGCTCGCGGTCAATGCCGCGCTGACGCTGCAGCGCCCGCTGCTGATCAAGGGCGAGCCCGGCACCGGCAAGACCATGCTCGCCGAGGAAGTGGCGGCCGCGCTCGACATGCCGCTGTTGCAGTGGCACATCAAGTCGACGACGAAGGCGCAGCAGGGCCTGTACGAATACGACGCGGTGTCGCGCCTGCGCGACTCGCAGCTCGGCGACGCGCGCGTGAAGGACATCGCGAACTACATCGTGAAGGGCGTGCTGTGGCAGGCGTTCGACGCCGAGCGCCCGAGCGTGCTGCTGATCGACGAGATCGACAAGGCCGACATCGAATTCCCGAACGACCTGCTGCGCGAGCTCGACCGGATGGAATTCCACGTGTACGAGACGCGCGAGACCGTGCGCGCGAAGCACCGCCCGCTCGTGATCATCACGTCGAACAACGAGAAGGAGCTGCCCGACGCGTTCCTGCGCCGCTGCTTCTTCCACTACATCCAGTTTCCCGATCCGTCGACGATGCAGCAGATCGTCGCGGTCCACTTCCCGGACATCCGCGAGGAACTGCTGCGCGCGGCGCTCGAGAGCTTCTTCGAGCTGCGCGCCGTGTCGGGGCTCAAGAAGAAGCCGTCGACGTCCGAGCTGCTCGACTGGCTGAAGCTGCTGCTCGCCGAGAACATCCCGGCCGACGCGCTGCGCGGCGTCGACGCGAAGCAGATCGTGCCGCCGCTCGCGGGCGCGCTGCTGAAGAACGAGCAGGATCTGAGCCTGCTCGAGCGGCTCGTCTACATGAACCGGCACAACCGGTAACCACCCGCGAAGGCCCGGCCATGCTGCTCAATTTCTTCTACGCGCTGCGCGCAGCCAAGCTGCCCGTCTCGGTGAAGGAATACCTGACGCTGCTCGAAACGCTGAAGGCCGGGCTGATCTCGCCGTCGATCGACGCGTTCTACTTCCTCGCGCGGATGACGCTCGTCAAGGACGAGCAGTACTTCGACAAGTTCGACCAGGCGTTCGGCGCGTATTTCCACGGCGTGTCCGCACTGCCTTCCGAGGCGTTCGACGTTCCGCTCGACTGGCTCGAGAAACGCCTCGAGCGCGAGCTGTCGCCGGAGGAAAAGGCGCAGATCGAAGCAATGGGCGGCCTCGACAAGCTGATGGAGCGCCTGAAGGAACTGCTCGACGAGCAGAAGGAACGCCACGAAGGCGGCAACAAGTGGATCGGCACCGGCGGCACGTCGCCGTTCGGGCACGGCGGCTACAACCCCGAAGGCATGCGCATCGGCGGCCCGTCGAACGGCAACCGCACCGCGGTCAAGGTGTGGGAGGCGCGCGCGTACCGCGACTACGACGACTCGGTCGAGATCGGCACGCGCAACATCAAGGTCGCGCTGCGGCGCCTGCGCCGCTTCGCGCGCGAAGGCGCGGCCGAGGAGCTCGACCTGCCCGGCACGATCCGCAGCACGGCCGCGAACGCCGGCTGGCTCGACCTGCGGATGGTGCCCGAGCGCCACAACAACGTGAAGGTGCTGATGCTGCTCGACGTCGGCGGCTCGATGGACGACCACATCAAGCGCACCGAGGAGCTGTTCTCGGCCGCGAAGGCCGAGTTCAAGCACCTGGAGTTCTACTACTTCCACAACTGCGTGTACGACCACCTGTGGAAGAACAACCGCCGCCGTCACGCGGAGCGCACCGCGACGTGGGACGTGCTGCACAAGTTCACGCCCGACTACAAGCTGATCTTCGTCGGCGATGCGACGATGAGCCCGTACGAGGTGCTGCAGCCCGGCGGCTCGGTCGAATACAACAATCCGGAAGCCGGCGCCGTCTGGCTGCGCCGCCTCGCCGACCAGTTCCCCCACCATGCATGGCTGAACCCGGAGCCCGAGCGGCTATGGGAATACCGGCAATCGGTCTCGATCATTCGCGACGTGCTCGGTCAGCGCATGTACCCGCTCACGCTCGCGGGCCTCGAAACCGCGATGCGCGCACTCAGCAAGTAACGAACCCACCCTGCAGACACGAAGGCCGCGTCCAGGCGGCCTCCCCCGGAGATAGCATGAACCCTTCGCCCACCGCGAGCGCTGGCCGCGCCGGCGGCCGCCGCTTTTTCACCGATACGTCCGTCTCGGCGCTCGTCGCCGGCTTCGTCGCGATGATGACGGGCTACACGAGCTCGCTCGTGCTGATGTTCCAGGCCGGCCGCGCCGCGCACCTGACCGACGCGCAGATCTCGTCGTGGATCTGGGCGCTGTCGATCGGCATGGCGCTGACGACGATCGGCCTGTCGCTGCGCTTTCGCGCGCCCGTCGTGGTCGCCTGGTCGACGCCCGGCGCTGCGCTGCTGATCGCGTCGCTGCCCGGCGTGCCGTATCCCGAGGCGATCGGCGCGTTCGTCGTGTGCGCGCTGCTGCTGACCGCGGTCGGCCTGAGCGGGCTGTTCGACACGCTGATGCGGCGCATTCCGGCCGGCATCGCCGCCGCGTTGCTCGCGGGCATCCTGTTCGAGATCGGCATCGAGATCTTCCGCGCCGCACAGTTCCAGACCGCGCTCGTGCTCGCGATGTTCTTCACCTACCTGATCGTCAAGCGGCTCGCGCCGCGCTACGCGATCGTCACGACGCTGATCGTCGGCACCGTGGTGGCCGGCGGCCTCGGCCTGCTCGACTTCAGCCGCTTCCACATCGCGCTCGCGCAGCCCGTGTTCACGATGCCCGCGTTCTCGATCGCGTCGATCGTCAGCATCGGCATTCCGCTGTTCGTCGTCGCGATGGCGTCGCAGAACGTGCCGGGCATCGCGGTGCTGCGCGCGGACGGCTATTCGACCCCGTCGTCGCCGCTGATCGCGTCCACCGGCCTCGCGTCGCTGCTGCTCGCGCCGTTCGGCTCGCACGGCGTGAACCTCGCGGCGATCACCGCGGCGATCTGCACGGGCCCCGAAGCGCACGAGGATCACGCGAAGCGCTACACGGCCGCCGTGTGGTGCGGCACGTTCTACCTGATCGCCGGGATCTTCGGCGCGACGATCGCCGCGCTGTTCGCGGCACTGCCGAAGGCGCTCGTCGTGTCGGTCGCCGCGCTCGCGCTGTTCGGCTCGATCATGAGCGGGCTCGCGAACGCGATGCAGGACGTGAAGCAGCGCGAAGCCGCGCTCGTCACGTTCATGGTCACCGCGTCGGGTCTGACGCTGTTGTCGATCGGCTCGGCGTTCTGGGGGCTCGTCGCGGGGATCGTCACGCAGGTGATCCTGAACGCGCGTCGCCCCGCGTGATGCGGCGCGACGCCCGCCACGGCAGGCGCCGGACACGCCAAAACGTGCCCGACACGAATCGGGCCTAAAATGATGGATCGAAGGCGGCGCCCGGCGCCGCCTCGCTTCGCCGCCGCGCTCGCGCGGCCCGTGAGAACCCGGCGCTCCGCGCCCTTCTTCCGAATCGCCATGACTACCGCACTCGACCAGCTGAAGCAGTACACGACCGTCGTCGCCGACACGGGCGATTTCCAGCAGCTTGCGCAATACAAGCCGCAGGATGCGACCACGAACCCGTCGCTGATCCTGAAGGCCGTCCAGAAGGACGCATACAAGCCGATCCTCGAGAAAACCGTCCGCGATCATCGCAACGAAAGCACCGATTTCATCATCGACCGCCTGCTGATCGCATTCGGCACCGAGATCCTGAAGCTGATTCCGGGCCGCGTGTCGACCGAGGTCGATGCGCGCCTGTCGTTCGACACGCAGCGCTCGATCGACAAGGGTCGCGAACTCATCGCACTGTACGAAGCCGCCGGCGTCGGCCGCGAGCGCATCCTGATCAAGCTCGCGTCGACGTGGGAAGGCATTCGCGCGGCCGAGGTGCTGCAGAAGGAAGGGATCAAGTGCAACATGACCCTGCTTTTCTCGCTCGTGCAGGCCGCCGCGTGCGCGGAAGCCGGCGCGCAACTGATCTCGCCGTTCGTCGGCCGCATCTACGACTGGTACAAGAAGCAGGCCGGCGCCGACTGGGATGAAGCGAAGAACGGCGGTGCGAACGATCCGGGCGTGCAGTCGGTGCGCAGCATCTACACCTACTACAAGACGTTCGGCTACAACACCGAAGTGATGGGCGCGAGCTTCCGCACGACGAGCCAGATCACCGAGCTCGCGGGCTGCGACCTGCTGACGATCAGCCCCGATTTGCTGCAGAAGCTGCACGACAGCACCGACACGGTGGCGCGCAAGCTGTCGCCGGATGCGCTGCAGGACAAGCCGACCGAGCGCGTCGCGATCGACGAGGCATCGTTCCGCTTCCAGCTGAACGACGAAGCGATGGCGACCGAAAAGCTGTCCGAAGGCATCCGCGTGTTCGCCGCCGATGCGGTGAAGCTCGAAAAGCTGATCGACGGGCTGCGCTGAACCACGCCGCACGTGACGTGACGGCCGTCAGTTGAACTGTCAGCAACCCTGACAACAGCCGTCAGCAGCGTGATGAACGGCCGCGAACCGCGTGTTCGCGGCCGTTTTTATTTTTCATTCCATCGTCAGGCGCGCGCACTACAATCCACGTCACGAGTGCGCCGGCCGCATCCCGGCGTGCTCTTCCCGGTCAATCTTGGAAGTACCCGGGCCGGCACCGACACGCAGGCCCGGTCAACAGGAGACAACGATGCAAGTCCAACCGTATCTGACGTTCTACGGCCGCGCGGAAGAGGCCCTTCAGTTCTACGAAAAGGCGCTCGGCGCGAAGACGATGTTCAAGATGCACTTCAAGGATGCGCCGCCGAATCCCGAACACGCGATCACGCCCGAGATGGCCGACAAGGTGATGCACGCGAGCTTCACGATCGGCGACTCGATGATCATGTGCTCGGACGGCGACTGCAGCCAGCCGGCAGGCGCCGCGCACGCCGGCTATTCGCTGTCGCTGAACCCGGCGACGGTCGAGGAAGGCCAGAAGCTGTTCAATGCGCTCGCCGACGGCGGCGAAGTGACGATGCCGTTCGGCAAGACGTTCTGGGCGCTCGGCTTCGGGATGGCGAAGGACCGTTTCGGCGTGCACTGGATGGTCAACGTCGAAGACCTGTCGCAACGCGAGGATCTCGCGAAACGCGCGCAGGGCTGACGCCAGCGAAAACGCCCGCCACTTCGCAGTGACGGGCGTCGTTGCCGCTGCGCGATGCGCGGCCCGCGACACGCGGCCGCGCCGCCCGCATCAACCCTCGACGACGTCGAGATAATCCTCCGGCCGCGTGCGATCCTCCGCATGCGCCATGCCCATCGCGCGCACCAGCACGCTCACCACCACCGCCACCACCAGGTTCACGACCAGCGACCACACGGCCGCGTAGCCGGGAATCGCGAGGCCGAACAGGTGGATCGTGAAGATCGAGCTTGCGAGCTTCAGCGACACCGCCATCCACGTGCCGCACACGATGCCGGCCGCCCAGCCGGCCAGCAGGCCGCGATGGTCGAGCAGCCGCGTGTACAGGCCGAGCACGATCGCGGGCAGCGTCTGGATGATCCAGATCCCGCCGAGCAGCTGCAGCTGGATCGCATAGGTGAGCGGCAGCCCGAGGATGAACGCGACCGCGCCGACCTTCACGATCAGCGAAGTGAGCTTCGCGACGTGCGTCTCCTGGTCGTGCGTCATGTTGCGGTTGATGAACTCGCGGTGGATGTTGCGCGTATAGAGGTTCGCGGCCGCGATCGACATAATCGCCGCCGGCACCAGCGCGCCGATGCCGATCGCCGCGAACGCGACACCGACGAACCACGACGGGAAATACTCGAGGAACAGCGCGGGCACCGCGAAGTTCGGGCCGAACGCCTTGAAGTACGGCGCGTACTGCGGCATGTCCTTCACGCCCGCCGCAAGCGCCATGTAGCCGAGCAGCGCGAGCAGGCCGAGCACGAACGAGTACGCGGGCAGCATCGCCATGTTGCGGCGGATCGAGTTGCCGGACGACGACGACAGGATCGCCGTGACCGAGTGCGGATACAGGAACAGCGCGAGCGCCGAGCCGATCGCGAGCGTCACGTACGCGCTGTAGCCGTTCAGGCTCGCCGCGTCCGGCGCCTTCAGCAGCAGCTTCGCGGGCGGCACGCTCGCGAAGATGTGGCCGAAGCCGCCGAGCTTCGCCGGGATCACGATGACCGCCGCGGCGATCGTGATGTAGATCAGGATATCCTTCACGATCGCGATCATCGCGGGCGCGCGCAGCCCCGACGTATATGTGTACGCGGCAAGGATCGCGAACGCGATGATGAGCGGCAGGTCGCCGACGAAGCCCGTCGTGTCGAAACCGAGCGCGCCGATCACGACTTCGATGCCGACGAGCTGCAGCGCGATGTACGGCATCGTCGCGAGGATGCCCGTCACCGCGATCGCGAGCGCGAGCATCCGGCTGCCGTAGCGTGCGTTCACGAAGTCGGCGGCCGTCACGTAGCCGTGACGCTTCGCGATGCTCCACAGCTTCGGGAACACGACGAACGCGAACGGGTAGATCAGGATCGTGTACGGCAGCGCGAAGAAGCCCATCGCGCCGGCGCCGAACACGAGCGCGGGCACCGCGACGAACGTATAGGCCGTGTAGAGGTCGCCGCCGAGCAGGAACCACGTGACGATCGTGCCGAAGCGGCGGCCGCCGAGGCCCCATTCGTCGAGATGGGCGAGATCGCCGCGCCGCCAGTTCGCGGCCAGGAAACCGATGATCGTGACACCGATGAACAGGAGCACGAAGACGAAGGTCGCGCCGAGATTCATTGCGCACCTCCTTGCGGGCCGCTCGCCTTCCACGCGTTCTTGGTCTTGAAATAGACGAACGCGGTGATCACCGCGCTAATGAAGACCCAAAGCAGCTGGTACCAGTAGAAAAACGGAAATCCGAACCATTGCGGTTCGATCTTGTTGTACGACGGTACCCACACCATCGCGATCAGCGGCAGTACCAGCAGCCAGAGCCAGCGCTTGGCGGCCCGATTGGCGTCGGCATCGTGAGCCATGACGTCTCCTCATCTTTCCCGGTTATCGATCTTGTCAAACGGGTACGGCGGCGAGAGGAGCGGCAAAACGGGTAAGCTGCGGCTCCCCTGGCTTCGCGCCAGTATAGGAGCCGCGAACGCGCGGTCAAGCGGGGGCGAACCCGAGGTGATCCGCCCCCAGTCATGCGGTTGCACCGGCATGCGGCCGGCGCATGAACGTCAGATCGCGAACGAGGATTCGCGTGCGCCGATCGTTTCTTTCAAAGCTTTCACCCACTTGCGCGCGGGCAGCTTCAGCGTGTCCTCGATCAGTTTCGCGCGGGCTTCCAGCTGCGCGAACGACACGTCGAGCGCGGGGCCCGAGAACGCGATCGCGATCCGGTTGCCGTCGTGCACTTCCGGCAGCGCGATCACGCGATGATCGAACGCCGCGTTCAGGTGCTTCATGTTGCGCACGAAGCTCGGATGGTCGCCGAACAGGTTGATCGTCGCGATGCCCGCGTCGGCGAGGCAGCCGCGCACCGCGCGGTAGAACGCGACGCTGTCGAGCACCGGGCCGCGTGCGGTCGCGTCGTACAGGTCGATCTGCAGTGCGCCCGTCGTGCCGCGGTTGGCCGGATCGTTGACGAAGTCCCACGCATCGGCTTCGTGCACGACGAGGCGTGCGTCGTCGGGCGGCAGCGCGAACATCGTGCGTGCGGCGACGATCACGGCCGGGTTCAGTTCGACGGCCTCGACCTTCGCGTGCGGCAGGAAGCGGTGCGAGAACTTCGTCAGCGCGCCGGTGCCGAGCCCGAGCTGGACGATCCGCTCGGGCGTTTCGAGGAACAGCAGCCACGCCATCATCTGCTGCGCGTATTCGAGCTCGATGGCGAGCGGCTTCGAAATCCGCATCGCGCCCTGCACCCATTCGGTACCGAAGTGCAGGAAGCGCACGCCGCGCTCTTCCGAGAACGTGACGGGTGCGAAGCGCGGCTTGCGCGGTGCTTCGAGGACGGGCACGTCGTCGTGTTCGTCGATGTCCGGGCGGCGCTTCACGCGCGGCGGCTGGAGTTTTTCGGAGCCGTTGTACGCGGACGTCTTGCGTTGCTTGAACGCGCGCGCCTCGGCGGACGCGCGCTTGATCAGTCGGGTCATGATTGAATCTCGCTGGGTGAGGCTGGATGAGCGGACGAGAGGATAGCATTGGTGGCGGCGGGAACCGCACCGAACGCTCGGTCATGCATGACGTCGAAGCGCCGTTGGCGCTACGCTGCATTCGTTGATCGAAGGAGGACGCATGACCTCGAACGGCAAGAAAATCTGGTTTCCGGCGAAGCGCTACGGCTGGGGATGGGGTTTGCCTGTCGCGTGGCAAGGTTGGGTCGTGCTGCTGCTGTTCGCGATCGGGATCATCGCGAGCGCGTGGCTGGTGCCGCCGCATCGTTCGCCGGTTGCGTACAGCGCCTGCATCGTCGTGCTGATCGCGCTGCTGACTGCCGTTTGCTGGCTCAAGGGCGAAAAGCCCCGGTGGCGATGGGGCAAGGACGATTGATCATCCGGCGCGATACGCATGCACGTGCGATCGCCGCTCTTCGGCAACGAACAACCCGCTTCCCGCCGTCATCGACACAAAGCGATCGCCCTCTGTCGAACGGCTGAATTGCCCCGGTCTCCCCGCGACGCAACGATGTGAAGGAACGGCCGTCGGCCGGAAGATCACGCGCGCTCGCCTTCGTCAACACGCACCGCGGTGCCGAGCCGGCATCGCCCGTCGGCGTTCACCTCCAGCCTGCCCCGCCCTGACACCGCATGCGAACGGTCGCACCGGGTTCCTGCGCGCACCTTGAAAATATACCCAAATAGGGATAAATTCATCGATGGATCCGTACATCAAACCGCTGTACTGGCTCGGTTCGGCGCGCAAGGACCTCAAAGCGATGCCCGAAGCGGTGCAGGACACGTTCGGTTATGCGTTGTATCTGGCGCAGACCGGACGCAAGCACGATCAGGCGAAACCGTTGCGAGGATTCGGATCGGCCGGCGTGCTCGAGATCGTGGAATCCGAAGACAACGGCACATACCGCGCCGTCTACACGGTGAAGCTCGGGAGCAGCGTTTACGTGCTGCACTGCTTCCAGAAGAAATCATCGTGCGGCATCGCGACGCCGAAGCCGGACGGCGATCTCGTCCGCGCACGCCTGAAAGCAGCCGAAGCACACGCACAAGGAGCAAGACGATGATCAAAATCGAACCGGGCAGCGGGAACGTCTACGCCGATCTGGGCATGCGCGATGCCGACGAAATGCGCGTGAAAGCCCAACTCGCCGCCAAGATCGCGGAGATCATCAAGGCACGCAAATGGACGCAGCAGCAGGCGGCCCGGTTGCTCGGCATGACGCAGCCCAAGCTGTCGAACATGCTGCGCGGGCAGTTTCGCGGCGTGAGCGAAACGAAGATGCTCGAATGTCTGGCGAAGCTCGGACGCGACGTGCAGATTGTCGTCGGGCCTGACCGCCAGTCCGAAGTCGAAGGGCACATCGAAGTCGTATTCGCCGCCTGACGGCAACGTCGTGCCGATGGTCCGGATTGCAGGGCGAGCGACGCGATCGCGTACTGCTGCATCGCGACGCTCCTCTCCTGGCATCCTTGGTATGTCGATCGGGAGGGTCGATGGATCGCCGCCATTTCCTCAAGTCGTCGACCTTTTTCACGGTTGCGGTAGCCACCGGTACGCTTGGCGTTCCGCGGTCGGCCCCGTCTGCCAGCACCGCGCGCAAAGGCCGGCATCGGTTCCCGCAAGGCGTCGCCAGCGGTGATCCGCGCGATCGCTCCGTCGTGTTCTGGACGCGCTGCGTGCCCGTCTTCGAGGATGCGCGGCACCGCGCAAAAGGCGTCGTGCACACGGTTCCGTTACGGCTCGAAGTATCGACGCGGCCGGATTTCTCGGCGCTCGTCGCCACCGTACCGTTGGGGGCACGCGCCACCTATGACTTCACCGTGCGCGCGAAGGTCACGAAGCTCTCGCCGAATATCACGTACCACTACCGGTTCGTCGCCGGCGGCGACGTGAGTGCCACCGGCGTCGCGCGCACGGCTCCGGATGCCGACGAGGCCAACCACCGCGTTCGCTTCGCATGGCTCACCTGCCAGGACTGGAGCATCAATCACTGGCAAGCCATGAGCCTGCTGGCAGCCGAAAGCGATCTCGATTTCGTCGTGCATGTGGGCGATTACATCTATGAGACGGTTGGGGCCTCGAGACCCGGCGCGGTCGAGGCGGCGCACCCGCCGCTGCGCCTGCCTGACGGAAAGCCTCTCGCCGATGGCCGCGTGTATGCCGATACGCTCGAAGACTACCGGACGCTCTATCGCACCTATCGTACCGACGCGCGCTTGCAGACGCTGCACCAGCGCCTGCCGATGATCGCGATATGGGACGACCACGAATTTTCCGACGACTGCTGGCAGGATCATCAGGTCTACACGAACGAGGAAAGGCAGGAGACGCAGCGCCGCCGCAACGCCAGTCGCGCGTGGGCGGAGTACATGCCGGTGGACTGGAGCGACGTGCGCTTCGAACCGGACAATCCGTCGTACACCAACATTCGGATCTATCGCGAATTTCGCTTCGGCACGTTGATGCATCTCGTGATGACGGACGAGCGGCTGTATCGCGACGACCATGTCGTCAGCGAGGCGTCTGTCGCGCGTGCACGCGGGCACGACCCGGTCAACGGCGACGACGCAGCCGGCTCGCGCTACTTCGTCAACCAGGGTGTGCTGCAGCGCCTGGAGGCGCAGGATACCGCGCAGCTTGGTCGCGCGCCGTCGATGCTCGGCCCGGAGCAGACGCAATGGTGGAAGGCCACGATGAAGGGTTCGCCTGCGACCTGGAAGGTGTGGGGCAACGAGGTGATGTTGAACCGACTGTGGGCGGTGATGCCAGGCGCGCCGCAGACACCGGCAGCACGCCTCGTGATCGATTGCGAGGCATGGGACGGCTATCCGGCGCACAAACACGAACTGCTCTCATACCTGAACGAGCAGGGGATCCGCAACGTCGTCGCGATCAGCGGGGACCTGCATGCGTTTCAGTGCGGCGTCGTACGGGACGACCCCGATCCTGCAAAAGGTTCGCCCGTGGCCGTCGATTTCGTCTGCGCAGGCATCAGCAGCACGTCCTTCTATTCCTATCTGAAAGCCGCATGGAGCGGCACGCCGTTTGCATCACTGGCCCCCACCCCGGCCAAACTCGACACCTTCCTGATGACGAACAATCCCGATCTGCGCCACGCCGACCACGACGCACAGGGCTATGCGTCGGCCACCGTCACGCCGGAGCATTTTTCCGTCGTGTTCAACAAAGTGAGGCCGTTGAACCCGGACGCCACCGCGCCCGCGGATGCCCTGCTCGACCGCACGCGGCTGACCGTGCCCAAGGACTCGGTCGAGGTACGCGTCGAGCGTTTCTAGGTTCACGCTTCAGCGAAGGCGCATGCTGGCGCTGCCATTTTGTTCAGTTTGACATCGGCATCGATCAGACAGCATGCTGCTGTCGCACCTGCATTTTCTTTCGACGTGACCTGTTACGCCGTAACGTCATCGAAGCCTGCCAACATCCGCTCCAGCCATACCTGCTCCATCACACGGGATTTCGTAATCATGAGTCACATCCACTTCATTGGCGGGGAAAAAGGCGGCGTCGGCAAATCGCTCGCCGCTCGCGTGCTGGCCCAGTATTTCATCGATCGGAGCGTGCCCTTCGTGGGCTTCGACACCGACCGATCGCACGGCGCGCTATTGCGGTTCTATGCCGATTTTGCCGCGCCTGCCGTGCTCGACCAGCATGACAGCCTCGATCCGGTCATGGAATCGGCGCTCGAAGATCCGCAGCGGCGCATACTGGTCGATCTCGCGGCCCAGACGCGGCAGTCGCTCGCAAGATGGCTCGACGATTCGGACGTGTTAGATTTTGCCGAAGAACACGGCCTCACGTTGACGTGGTGGCACGTGATGGACACCGGACGCGATTCGGTCGATCTGCTGCGGCAATGGCTCGACGAATTCGGCGGACGAATCAAGCTGGTGCTGGTGCTGAATGAAGTCCGCGGCGATCGCTTCGAGATTCTGGAGGCGTCGGGCGAACGCGAGCGGGCCGAGGCCCTCGGCGCCAGCGTGATTACGCTGCGCCGCCTGCCCGATACGACGATGCAGAAGATCGATCGTCAAAGCGCGAGCTTCTGGGCGGCGGTCAATCATCCCGACCGCGCCGCCACGGGGCTCGGCTTGCTGGAGCGGCAGCGCGTCAAGGTCTGGCTGAATCGTGCTTATGAGGAGCTGGGCACGCTCGCGTTGTAGTGCGGGCCCCTGCGACGGCGCGGAGGGTGCGGCGAGTTGCTGGAATGGCTCGTACAGGGAAACTTGGAGGTTGCGATGGCCGATCACGACAGACTGCATCCACTCCGTCCGTTCCTGAAAAATTGGGTTTGGGAGCACGGCCGAATCGGGACGCGCTATCTCGACTGCGTCGATGGTGAAATCAAGTTCGATGCAGGCAAGAAATCGCATTTCGCTGCCGAGAAATATATCTACGTGCCGCTGGGCAAGAACACTGACGACGACGCATCCGCGGAGGGTCCTGCGATCCACGAGGAAGGACTTGCCCGCTTTTTGCGGGCGGCGCAACTGGGCACGCCAGCGGAAGCCGGTTCTGTCGCGGAGGTTCAGCGCGCAGTGCAGGACTGCGTGGAGATCGGCCTGTTCAGCGCGTATCAATGGGAGGCGCGACAGGCATTTGCCCGCTACGCGCAGGAACCCATGTTCGACGACGAGATCCGCGCGGCGGTTGTCGACGACATCCGGCGAATTTACGTCGGCATGCGAGAGCAGCTGGCGCTGTACGATTTCAGTGTGCTCTACGGCTTGCCCACGCCGCTGCTGATCAGCGGTACACCCTTCATCGACTGGCGCGTGAGCGCCAGTCCGGCACTTCCGTTCGTATCGCTTCCGCTGGGACCTTACTGCCTGCTGGTAGGCGCACCGTCGGGCAGGAGCAGCCGAATCGGCCCGGTGGTCTGGAAGGCCGCTGCCGCGATGGGCCCGTTGAAGGACCACAACCGTCGGATCGAGGAGCACGCACGTCTGTGGCTGGTGGCGACCACCGACGACCAACTCGTCGCTGCACAAGGTCGCATTGCCGCGGCCATGGGCGCGAGGCACCTGCCGCCGCCCACCTGATACCGCTTCACCGAATACCCGGAATCCAGCGCGCCTCAGGTACGAAGTGCGCGCCAGAGCGCCAGCTTCTGTTCGAACGACAACGTCGCATTCGCTGGACTCGACGAAGGCAACACGAGCGTTTCATAACCCGCCGCGCCGATTACATCGGCAAACCGCCCTGCCGTCTTGCCGTTGAAGCAGACTTTCTTCAACAACGGCGCGTGCTCGCGCAACGAAGCAAAGTCGTTCGGCTTCGCGTTCCGGATCGCGGAATCGAGACTGCCTTGTCGATGGCATGCATCGAGGACGTCCCAGATGCCGATGCCGTGCGCAAGCACACCCGCAAGCCGCTCTTCGTACGGCAGTTCATGGAGCGACGGCACGCCGAGCACCGCCCCTAAAAGCCGCCAGAACTGATTGCGCGGATGCGCATAGTACTGCGCCGCATCGAGCGACGCCTCGCCCGGAAAGCTGCCGAGAATCATCGTATGCGTATGCGGCCCGACGACCGGCGGAAAGCCTTGCAGCATCACGCAGCTCCGCGCGGCCCGACGGATCGCGGCCCGTCGCCGTGCGCATCGAGATGACGCCACAATGCGGGCAGCATGCACTCGGTGACCATCAGCGGCTTGCCGTGCCGCTGGAACACCGAGCGCCGCGCAGCGAATGCATGCGGCGCGCGCACGCCCGCGCCGAGCGCATGGCTCGCGAGCGCATATAGCGGATGACCGGCGATCACGCGCCGGCTGACGAGCGCGGAGCGCTCGACCTGCGAATCGCTGTACAGCAGCTCCGCGAGCGGCCGCGTGCGCAAGCGCCGCATCGCCTGCCAGACACCCTTGCTGGCCGCGAGCGGCGCAATGCTGTGCGCGGCGACGTACGGCGTGCCGTCGACCGACAGGATCACCTCGCGCACCCACATCGGCGCGCGCGGCGCACTGTCGAGCGCGGCCGGCTCGTCGAACCACGGGCAATCGACGGCCTCGCGCGTCACGCGCACGCTCACGCTGCCGAGCCGCGCGAGATGCGCGGTCAGCGAACCGCCGCGCGTCAGCCAGTCGCGCTGGTCGAGCGTGCAGCCGGGCCGGGGCGTGTCGCGCCAGCCCGCCCGTGCGCCGTCGAATCGCATCCGCACGTTCACGCGCTGCGCGACAGCAGCAGCGCGTTGGTCCGCTTCACGAAGCTCGCTGGATCGTCGAGCATCCCGCCTTCGGCCAGCAATGCCTGGTCGAACAGCAGATGGCACCAGTCGCCGAAGTTGGCGCTATCGGCGTTCAGCTGCTTCACGAGCGCGTGCTCCGGATTGATCTCGAGAATCGGCTGCATCGCCGGCGCGTTCTGGCCAGCCGCCTTCAGCATCCGCTGCAGATAGCCGCTCATGTCGTTGTCGTCGGCGACGAGGCACGACGGCGAATCGGTCAGGCGGAACGTGACGCGCACTTCCTTCACCTTGTCGCCGAGCGCTTCCTTCATCTTGTCGACGACCGGCTTGATCGCCTCGCCCGCCTGCTCCTGCGCCTTCTTTTCCTCGTCGTTCAGCTCGCCGAGGTCGAGATCGCCGCGCGCCACGCTCGCGAGCGGCTTGCCGTCGAATTCATTCAGGAACGACAGCATCCATTCGTCGACGCGATCGGTCAGCAGCAGCACCTCGACACCCTTCTTGCGGAACACTTCCAGGTGCGGGCTGTTCTTCGCGGCCTGCCACGTATCGGCGGTCACGTAGTAGATCTTGCTCTGCTCGGGCTTCATGCGCGACACGTAGTCGGCGAGCGACACGTCCTGCGCGTCGGTGTCGCCGTGCGTCGATGCGAAGCGCAGCAGCTTCGCGATGCGCTCGCGGTTCGCGTGATCCTCGCCGAGGCCTTCCTTCAGCACCTGGCCGAACGCGCTCCAGAACGTCTTGTACTTCTCCTTGCCGGCATCCTCTTCCGCGTTCGCGAGCTCTTCGAGCATCGACAGCGCGCGCTTGGTCACGCCTTCGCGGATCGCCTTCACGTCGCGGCTTTCCTGCAGGATTTCACGCGATACGTTCAGCGGCAGGTCGGCCGAATCGACGACGCCCTTCACGAAGCGCAGGTATTGCGGCAGCAGTTGCTCGGCGTCGTCCATGATGAACACGCGCTTCACGTACAGCTTCAGGCCGCCGCGATAGTCGCGGTTCCACAGGTCGAACGGCGCGTGCGCCGGCACGAACAGCAGCTGCGTGTATTCGCTGCGGCCCTCGACGCGGTTGTGGGTCCACGTGAGCGGATCCTGGTGGTCGTGCGCGATGTGCTGGTAGAACTGCGTGTACTGCTCGTCGGTGACGTCGCTCTTCGAACGCGTCCACAGCGCGCTCGCCTGGTTGACCGTCTCGTCCTCGTCCTTCAGGACCATCTCGCCCTTTTCCTGATCCCACTCTTCCTTCTGCATCAGGATCGGCAGCGCGATGTGATCGGAATACTTCTGGATGATCGACTTCAGGCGGTGCGACGACAGCAGTTCGTCCTCGCCTTCGCGCAGGTGCAGCGTGATCTTCGTGCCGCGCTGCGCGCGCTCGATCGCGTCGATCGTGAAATCGCCCTCGCCCGCGCTTTCCCAGCGCACGGCTTCGTTCGCCGGCAGGCCGGCGCGGCGCGTCTCGACGGTGATCCTGTCCGCGACGATGAAGCCCGAGTAGAAGCCGACGCCGAACTGGCCGATCAGCGCCGCGTCCTTCTGCTGGTCGCCGGACAGCTTCGTGAAGAATTCCTTGGTGCCCGAACGCGCGATCGTGCCGAGGTTCGCGATCGCCTCGTCGCGGCTCATGCCGATGCCGTTGTCCTCGATCGTGATCGTGCGTGCCGCCTTGTCGAAGCCGATGCGGATGCGCAGGTTCGGATCGTTCTCGTACAGCGCGTTGTCCGCGAGCCCTTCGAAACGCAGCTTGTCGGCCGCGTCGGACGCGTTCGACACCAGTTCGCGCAGGAAGATTTCCTTGTTGCTGTAGAGCGAATGAATCATCAGGTGGAGGAGTTGCTTGACCTCTGCCTGAAAGCTCATCGTTTCGTGTGCCATGGATGCTGTTTCCTCTTACTTGAACTTGAATGGTGTAGCGCGGGCGGCCGGCGCGCGATGCCGGCGGTCCCGTCAAGGACGACCGCCTGGCGCAGGCGGTTTGCGCGGGTATCTGGGGACGGGCGACCGGAATTCAAGGGGCGGCGTGCCCTCCGTCACGACGCGCGCCGCGCCGCCGATTCGATATAGCGCGCGAGAAACCCCGGCAGCGCCGGATCGCCGCAGTTCGCGACATTGAAGCGCGTCCATGTCGACGACGACTGCTGCGGCGAGAACAGGCTCCCCGGCGTCAGCAGGAAGCCTGCCTCGTGCGCGGCGGCCGCGAGCGCATCCGAATCGACGCCCGTGTCGGCCCACAGGAACATCCCGGCTGCCGGCATCGTGAAGAGCCGCAGCCCGGTACGCTCGAGCATCCGCGCGGTCTTGTCGCGCACGCCGTCGAGCCGCGCGCGCAACCGCTCGACGTGGCGCCGGTAGTGCCCTTCGGTCAGGATCTTGTACAACACGCGCTCGTTGAGCTCCGGCGTCGTCATCCCGACCAGCATCTTCTGGTCGGTGACCGCCTTCGCGATCTCCGGCGCGCAGGCCACATAGCCGACCCGCAAGTTCGCCGCGAGCGTCTTCGAATAGCTGCCCAGGTAGATCACGCGCTTCAACTGGTCGAGGCTCGCGAGCCGCGTGGCCGAATAGCTCGGCGGGCACAGGTCGCCGTACACGTCGTCCTCGACGACGAGGAAATCGTACGCCTCCGCGAGCTTCAGGATCCGGAACGCCTGCGCGGCCGACAGCGACGTGCCGGTCGGGTTCTGCAGCACCGAATTGATCACGAGCATCTTCGGCCGCCACATCTGCACGAGCGTTTCCAGCGCGTCGAGATCGGGGCCGTCGGGCGTATAGGGCATCCCGACCAGTTGCGCGCCCTGCGACGCGAAGCGGCCGAACATCTGGAACCACGCGGGATCGCCGACGATCACCGCATCGCCGGGCCGCACGTAGATCCGCGAGATCAGGTCGATCGCCTGCGTGATGCCCGACACCATCACGAGCTGCTCGGGCTTCGCGCCGATCTCAACTTCCGCGAGCCGCGTCTGCAGCTGCTGGCGCAGCGGCAGGAAACCCTGCGCGGTGCCGAAACCGAGCATCTGCGCGCCGGACTGGCGCCCGAGCGCGCGCAGCGCACCGGTGATCAGCTCGCCGTCGAGCCAGCGGCCCGGCAGGTAGCCGAGACCCGGCCCTTTTTCCGGGCTGGCGGTATGCAGCATGTTGCGCAGCAGCCAGACCACGTCGATCGTGTTGTGCACCGGCGCGGCCTCGGCCACGCGCACCACGTTGTCGGCCGGCTGCGGGCCGGTGGCCGTGCGCTCGCGCACGTAAAAACCCGAGCCGCGCCGCGAGTCGAGGTAGCCCTGCGCGACGAGCCGTTCATACGCTTCCACCACGGTGAAGCGCGACACGCTCTTGTCGAGCGCGAGCTTGCGGATCGACGGCATCCGCATGCCGGGCCGGAACACGCGTTCGTCGATGCGGCGCCGCGCCCACTGGACGAGCTGGTCGACGAGCGTGAGCGTGGCCGTATCGTGAGGCGCGGGAATCTGGGCGAGTGGGACGGTGGACATGGGTGGCGGCTCCAACTGTACCGAAGGCTATCGCGCCGATTGTACCGTTACTGTGCCGGTGCCGACGATTACAGTTGACCGGAATGGCGATCGTGCGGCCGCCGTCGCGGCCTTGCCGCACGCGCTGCCGCGCCGCCCGGCCGACGTTGCAGCCCGGGCACCGGCGGTTCCGCAACCGCCCGGCGCATCGCCCGCCTACCATGACACTTTCGCTTCCCGACCGACGTTCATGCCAGCCCGCTCCCTGACCCTCGACCATCTCGTGATCGCCGCGCGTACGCTCGACGAAGGCGTGCGCCATGTCGCCGGCGCGCTCGGTATCGAACCGGCCGGCGGCGGCCGCCATCCGCTGATGCGCACCCACAACGCGCTGTTCGGCGCGTGGGGCGGGCTGTACCTCGAAGTGATCGCGATCGATCCCGACGCGCCCGTGACGGGCGACGACGCCACGCCGCCGCGTGCGCGGCTGTTCGGCCTCGACGATCCGGCGATGCACGCACGGCTCGCGCAGGGCCCGTTCCTCGCGCACTGGGTCGCGCGCGTCGACCGCCCGCGCCGGCTCGCGCTGTGGCAAAGCCAGTACCCGACGCGCATCGCGCCGGTCGTCGCGATGCGGCGCGGCGACCTGAGCTGGGGCCTCACGGTGCCCGACGACGGCGCGTTCCCCGCGTGGCAAGGCGCCGGCGACGGCCTCGTGCCGTCGCTGATCCAGTGGGACAGCCCGCGCCATCCGGCCGAATCGCTGCCGGGCAACGGCATCGCGCTGAAGGCGCTCAAGGGCGTCCACCCGCGTGCGGACGCCGTCCGCGAGCAGATCGACTGGCTCGGCGCCGGCCATCTGCTCGACCTCGACACCGGCGACGGCCCGCCGGCGCTCGTCGCCGAATTCGACACGCCGCAGGGCGCACGCACGCTGCGCTGACCGCCCTGCCGCCTTTTCGATTACCCGAACCCTGCAATACGGAGACACCCAGTCCATGAATTCGCGCGAAACCCGGGGCATGCTGCTCGGCCTCATCGGCGTGATGATCTTCAGCCTCACGCTGCCGATGACGCGTATCGTCGTCTCCGAACTCAACCCGCTGTTGAACGGGCTCGGCCGCGCGCTCGCCGCGTCGGTGCCGGCCGGCCTGCTGCTGTGGTGGCGCCGCGAACGGCTGCCGACCCGCGCGCAGCTGAAAAGCCTCGCGGTCGTGTCGGCCGGCGTGATCATCGCGTATCCGGTGTTCTCCGCGTGGGCGATGAAAACGGTGCCGGCGTCGCACGGCGCGGTCGTCAACGGCCTGCAGCCGCTGTTCGTCGCGCTGTACGCGGCGTGGCTGTCGCACGAGCGGCCGTCGAAGGCGTTCTGGGCCAGTGCGCTGGCCGGCAGCGCGCTGGTGATCGCGTTCGCGCTGCGCGACGGCGGCGGGACGGTGCAGGCCGGCGACGCGCTGATGCTCGTCGCGGTCGGCATCGGCGCGCTCGGCTATGCGGAAGGCGCGCGCCTCGCGCGCCAGATCGGCGGCTGGCAGGTGATCTGCTGGGCGCTCGTCGTGTCCGCGCCGTTCCTCGTGCTGCCGGTCGGCTGGCTCGCTTGGACGCAGCACGTCGCGCACCCTGCCCCGCTCGCGCTGCGCACGTGGCTCGCGTTCGGCTACGTGACCCTCTTTTCGCAATTCATCGGCTTTTTCGCGTGGTACGCGGGGCTCGCCATGGGCGGCATCGCGCGCGTCGGCCAGGTGCAACTGCTGCAGATCTTCTTCACGATCGCCTTTTCCGCGCTGCTGTTCGGTGAAACGGTGACGCCGTCGACCTGGCTGTTCGCGGCCGCCGTGATCGCGACCGTGATGCTCGGCCGGCGCTCGGCGGTGGCCACGGCCCCGCGTCCCGCTCGCGCCGGTTGATGAGGTGCGCCATAATGTTCGTTTTGCCTGAACGGTTTTGCCCACCCGGCCGCGACGGCCCGATCGCGCTCCCGCACGCCCACCCGGCTGCGTCGACGCAATCTGCCTGACCGACCTTTCTTGACTGACCACGATATCCGAACGAGGAGACTATGAATCCGAGCGACCTGCATCCGCCGCACTGGCAGCTTTCCGAACGCGCCCGCAAGCTGACGAGCTCTGCGATCCGCGAGATCCTGAAGGTCACGGAACGCCCCGAGGTCATCTCGTTCGCAGGCGGCCTGCCCGCTCCCGCGACGTTCCCGGCCGAACGCATGCGCGCCGCGGCCGACCGCGTGCTGCGCGATGCGCCTGCCGCCGCACTCCAGTACAGCGCGACCGAAGGCTACCTGCCGCTGCGCGAATGGATCGCCGAGCGCTACAGCGTGCGCGTGTCGCAGGTGCTGATCACGACCGGCTCGCAGCAGGCGCTCGACCTGCTCGGCAAGGCGCTGATCGATCCGGACAGCCCGATCCTCGTCGAAACCCCGACCTACCTCGGCGCGCTGCAGTCGTTCTCGCTGTACGAGCCGCGCTACGTGCAGGTGCCGACCGACGAGCAGGGCCTGCTGCCCGAAGGCCTCACGCCCGACCTGACGCGCGGCGCGCGCCTGCTGTACGCGCAGCCGAACTTCCAGAACCCGACCGGCCGCCGCCTGCCCGTCGAGCGCCGCCGCGCGCTCGCCGCGTTCGCGCAGTCGAGCCCGTTCCCGGTGCTGGAAGACGACCCGTACGGCGCGCTGAACTACCAGGGCGAACCGCTGCCGACGATGCTGTCGATGGCGCCGGATCACGTCGTGCACCTCGGCACGTTCTCGAAGGTGCTCGCGCCGGGCCTGCGGATCGGCTACATCATTGCCCCCGAGGAACTCCACTTCAAGCTCGTGCAGGCCAAGCAGGCCACCGACCTGCACACGCCGACGCTCACGCAGCGCATCGCGCACGAAGTGATCAAGGACGGCTTCCTCGACGAGCACATCCCGACGATCCGCCAGCTGTACGGCGCGCAATGCGAGGCGATGCTCGCGTCGCTCGCGCGCCACATGCCGGAAGGCGTCACGTGGAACCGCCCGGACGGCGGCATGTTCATCTGGGTGAACCTGCCCGCGCAGATCGACAGCATGAAGCTGCTTGAGGCCGCGGTCGCCAACCACGTCGCCTTCGTGCCGGGCGCGCCGTTCTTCGCGAACGACCCGCAGCAGAACACGCTGCGCCTGTCGTTCGTGACGGTGCCGCCGGAGAAGATCGAGGAAGGCGTCGCGCGCCTCGGCAAGCTGCTGCGCGAGCGTCTCTGATCCGCTTTTTCCCTGTCACGACTCTCTACGATCCACGAGGAATCGAACCCATGGCTAACGTCTACGACAAGCTGAAGTCGCTCGGCATCGAGCTCCCGACCGCCGGCGCACCGGCCGCCGCCTACGTGATGAGCGCGCAAAGCGGCAACACGGTCTACCTGTCGGGCCACATCGCGAAGAAGGACGGCAAGGTCTGGGCCGGCAAGCTCGGCGCCGACCTGCAGACGGAAGACGGCAAGGCGGCTGCGCGCGCGATCGCGATCGACCTGCTCGCGACGCTGCACGCGCACACGGGCGACCTGAACAAGGTCACGCGCATCGTGAAGCTGATGAGCCTCGTCAACTCGACGCTCGACTTCACCGAACAGCACGTCGTGACGAACGGTGCGTCGGAACTGATCGCCGAGGTGTTCGGCGACGCCGGCAAGCACGCGCGTTCGGCGTTCGGCGTCGCGCAGATTCCGCTCGGCGCGTGCGTCGAGATCGAACTGATCGCCGAAGTCGCGTAACGGGCGCATCGAGATGACCGGTCGTCTCGTCCGCTTCAAGCAGGTCGACGTGTTCACGGCGGTGCCGTTCAAGGGCAACGCGCTCGCCGTGGTGTTCGACGCCGACTCGCTCGACGACGACGCGATGCTCGCGATCGCCCGCTGGACGAACCTGTCGGAAACCACGTTCGTCTGCACGCCGACCGATCCGGACGCCGACTACCGCGTCCGGATCTTCACGACGGCCGGCGAACTGCCGTTCGCCGGCCACCCGACGCTCGGCACCGCGCATGCGTTCCTGGAAAGCGGCGCGCGGCCGCGCACGCCGGGCCGGCTGGTCCAGCAATGCGGGGTCGGCCTGGTCGAACTGCGCGAACAGGCCGATGGCTGGGCATTTGCCGCGCCGCCGGCACGGTTCACGCCGCTCGACCGTTCGGACTACCCGGCACTGGGGGCCGCGTTGCGCAGCGACGCGATCGACCTGGAAGCCGAGCCGTGCGCGGTCGACAACGGCGCGCCGTGGCTGGTCGTGCGGCTGAAGTCGGCCGATGCGTGCATCAGCCTGGCGCCCGATCCGGCCGCGCTGGAGGCGCTCACGCGCCGCTACGGCACGGACGGCCTCGCGGTCTACGCGCCGCACGCCGAAGGCGGCCCCGCGACCTTCGAAATCCGCTGCCTGATGACGGGCGGCAATTTCGGCTTCGGCGAGGACCCGGTCACCGGCAGCGCAAACGCCGCGCTGGCCGGGCTGCTGACG
Source organism: Burkholderia sp. BCC1993 (assembly GCF_905339865.1). NCBI lineage: Bacteria > Pseudomonadati > Pseudomonadota > Betaproteobacteria > Burkholderiales > Burkholderiaceae > Burkholderia > Burkholderia sp. BCC1993. The sequence continues at coordinate 145,198 of NZ_CAJPGZ010000019.1, forward strand.
CGGCAGGAACGCCGCCCCGGCCAGTCGTATACGGCCCGCCAGGGCACGGCGATCGGCCGCGACGGCCGCATCTTCGTCAGCTATGCCGAAGACGGCACCACGTGGATCGGCGGCCACGTCGTCACGGTCGTGGACGGCACCTTCCGGTCCCCCGTGTAACATTTCGCGATGTGCGATGGCGGCGGCCCGGCCGGCGCCCTACGATTCCCCCGGCTATCGCAAAAACGTTCCAGCCAGTAATATCGGGCCTAATCCGTCGCTTCGGCGGGTCTGTCCATGGTTGCGCATCCCGCGAACGAACAGACGCCGGTGCGACCCCAACCATAGCCGGCCATCCCGACGCGGGATGGCGCACGCGAGCAGGACGCCGCCCTCTTCGATGAGCTCCGCCCGGTCAAACCACATGCCGCCGAACCGGCCGCTACGCGCGCCACGCAAGTCGCGCCGGCGCGCGCTGTTCGCGATCCCGCTGCTCGGGATGCTCGCGCTTGCGCTGCTGTGGGCCGTGATCGTCGCGCGGCTGTCGGTCGAAAAGGACAGCGCGTACAAGGAAGCGGCGGCTTCCGCGGCGATCCTGTCGTCCGCGCTCGAACAGCACACGGTCAAGGCGATCCACCAGGTCGACCAGATCACCCGCTTCGTCAAGTTCGAATTCGAGAAATCGCCCGCGCGCTTCAACCTCGCGAGCACGGTCGAAAAAGGCGTCGTGCCGAGCGACACGCTGATCCAGGTTTCGCTCGTCAACGCGAAGGGCATCCTGTTCGCGAACACGGCCGAACTCCACCCGAAGCCGATCAACCTGTCCGACCGCGAGCACTTCAAGGTCCACCTCGCGCACAACGACGATCGCCTGTACATCAGCAAGCCCGTGCTCGGCCGCGTGTCGAGCCACTGGACGCTGCAGATGACGCGGCGCCTGAACAACCCGGACGGCAGCTTCGCCGGCATCGTCGTGGTGTCGGAAGACCCGAGCTACTTCACGAACGACTTCTACAACAACGCGGCGATCGGCAAGGAAGGCGTGATCTCCGTCGTGTCGGATACGGGTGCCGTGCTCGCGCGGCGCACCGGCTCGGTCAACAACGCACCGGGTGCGTTCTCCGCGTCGGGCGTCTACCCGATCGCCGAGCGCGTCACGGGCACGATCATCGACCCGATCGACGGCGTCACGCGCATCGTGTCGTACCGCCACCTCGACGGCTACCCGCTCGCGGTGATGGTCGGGCTGTCGCAGACCGAGGAATACGCGGACTACTACCATACGCGCAACGTCTACCTGCTGATGACGAGCTTCATCACGCTCGCGATGCTCGCGTTCTTCGGCGTTGCGACGGGACTGATCGGCAAGCTGCTCGGCCGCGAGCGCGAGATGACCCAGCTCGCCGAATACGACCTGCTCACCGGCCTCGCGAACCGCTACGCGACCCTGCGCGGGCTGCGCAACGACGTGTCGATGCCGGCCAGCCTGTCGCGGCTCGGCCTGCTGTTCATCGACCTCGACAACTTCAAGACCGTCAACGACACGCTCGGCCACAACGCCGGCGACATCGTGCTGCAGATGACCGCGTCGCGCCTGTCGGACGCCGTCGGCGACGAAGGCTCGCTCGCGCGGATCGGCGGCGACGAGTTCGTCGTCGTGATGAAGGGCGACGACGTCGAACGGCGCGCGGTGCGGCTCGCGGAAGCGATCATCCGGATGTTCGGCGAGCCGTTCGACGTGCGCGGCAGTTCGTTCGTGCTGCACGCGAGCATCGGCATCGCGCTGCACACCGTCGCGAACGAAAGCGAAATCGACCTGCTGAAGAAGGCCGACCTCGCGATGTACAGCGCGAAGGATGCGGGCAAGAACTGCTACCAGTTCTACGCGCCGCACCTGTCGCATCGCGCGGATCACCTGATGCGCTGGGAACAGCAATTGCGCGTCGCGCTCGCCGAGGGGCAGCTGTTCCTCGCGTACCAGCCGAAGATCGACCTGACGCACCGCACGATCACCGGCTTCGAGGCGCTCGCGCGCTGGGACCACCCCGAGCACGGGATCATCTCCGCGAACGAATTCATTTCGATCGCCGAATCGACGGGCCTGATCGTGCCGATCGGCGATTTCGTGATCCGCACCGCGTGCGAACAGATCGCGCGCTGGCGCGACGACGGCCACGACACGCTGACGCTCGCGGTCAACATCTCGCCGGTACAGTTCTGGCGCGGCGACCTGATCGAGACGATTTCGCAGGCGCTGCAGGACACCGGCATCGACGCGAACCGGCTCGAACTCGAGATCACCGAGACCGCGATGATGGAATATCCGGAGCTCGTGTCGGAGAAGATCGTCGCGTTGAAGAAGCTCGGCATCCGGATCGCGCTCGACGACTTCGGCACCGGCTACTCGTCGCTGTCGTACCTGCACCGCTTCTCCGTCGATACGTTGAAGGTCGACCGCTCGTTCGTGCAGGCCATCCCGAACGATCGCAGCGTGTGCGTGATGGTGTCGTCGATCGTGCATCTCGCACGCTCGCTCGGCCTGACGGTCGTCGTCGAAGGCACCGAAACCGAGGAGCAGGTCGCATGGCTGTCCGCGCTCGGCGAGATCGAGGCGCAGGGCTTCCTGTTCTCGCGCCCCGTGCCGGCCGACGCGATCCCCGCGCTGATCGCGCGCTTCGGCGTGCGCGGCAACCGGCCGAACGTCCTCGCGCACCGCGCGACCGGCAGCACCGGCGCCTGAACCCGCAACCCGCACGGCACATGTTGCGCGGCACATCGATTATTCCGGCTTCCGATGCGGTTGTTTAGTTCATTTACTAGCGTTTTCGCGCATGGCAGTGTCATGACCCGCGGCGGACAATCGGGAGGGCCATCGTGTCGGCGGGCCGCCGGCACGTCCCTATGCGCAAGACCAGGCCCGGCGCCAACCGCAACACCATCATGACCACCGTCGAAGTCGAAGCGGCCGAACGTGTCGAACAGGCACAGGCCTCCCTGTGGGCCTTGTTCAAGGTCGTCGCCGGCATTTCCGCCCTGTCGTGGGGCGGGCTTTCGATGATGGCCCAGCTCGAACGCCACTACGTCGAGCGGTGGCAGCGCATCGAGCCGCACGTATTCGCCGATCTCGTCGCCCTTGCATGGCTCGTGCCAGGCCCCGTCGGCTGCAATGTCGCCGTGCAGGTCGGCCAGACGCTGCACGGCCGCGCAGGCGCCTGGGTTGCCGGCATCGCGAGCGTCCTGCCGTTCTCCGTGCTGATGACGCTGTTTGCGATCTTCTACCGCACGCCGATCGTGCGCTCGCTGGCCGCGCCGGTGCTGATCAATCACTTCGGGATGGTGCTCGCCGCGCTGATCGGCGTCACGTGGGTCAAGCAGTTGCGCGCGCTCGCGCGCACGCGGCTCGAACAGGTGATCGCCGCGCTGTCGACGATTCTGCTCGCTTTCGCGCATAGTCCGGCCGCTTTCGTCGGGATTCTTTTCGCGGCGTTTGCAGCAGGCTGGCTCACCGGGCCGCCGCAACACGCCACGGTCGACGTCACGCTGTCGAAGCGCGACCGCAACCTGCTCGTGCTGCTGGCCGTACTCGTCGCGGTATTCGCACTGCCGCTGCCCGGCGACTACCAGGAGACGCTGCTGTGGCCGCGGCTTGCCGGCGCCGGCATGACGCTGTTCGGCGGCGGCTTCTCCGCGCTGCCCGTGCTCAAGACGCTGTTCGTGTCGCCGGCCACCGGCATCTCCGATCGCGACTTCACGCTCGCGTTCGCGCTGTCGCCGGTGGCGCCCGGCCCGCTGCTGAACGTCGTGCCGTTTCTCGGCTACCTGACCGACGGCTGGAGCGGTGCGCTGCTCGCGACCGCCGCGCTGTTCATTCCGTCGGGATGTCTCGTCGTGTTCGCACAGAACCATCTGTTCCGGCTCAAGCGCCATTCGCGCTTCGAGCACGGGATGCGCCTGCTGCGCGCGGCGACGACGGGCTTTCTCGTCGTCGCCGTCGTGAAGATCCTGCATCGCGAACCGGCCGATCCCGTCTATTGGCTCACGGGCGCCTTCGCGATGCTGTGCTTCACGCGCCTCAAGGTGCCCGTGTATGCCGTCTACGGTGCGGTCGCGATCGCATGCGGCGTGTGGCTGTGGGCCGTCGCGCACTGACGGCCGGCCCCGGTCGCCGCCACCACCGCCGGACGCTTGCCGCTCAGCCCGCCGGTACCGCGACGCGGCGTGCGACCCAGCGTGCGCGCAGCGCGTCGTACGCGAGGTTGAAGCAGAACGTGTAAGGCAGGAAGAACAGCACGATGCCGAGGTCGAGCAGCAGCGCCTCGACGAGGCTCACGTTCAGCCACCACGCGGCGACCGGCACCACCATCGCGACGAGGCCAAGCTCGAACATGACCGCATGCGCGATCCGCATGCCGAGCGTGCGCGTGAGGCCCGCCCGCCGCTCGAAGCGGTCGAACAGCGTGTTGAACGTCATGTTCCACGCCATCGCGATCAGCGACACCATCACCGTCAGCACGCCGACGTGCGACACCGGCATGTCGAGCAGCCACGCACCGATCGGCGCGCACAGCGCGATCGCCACCAGCTCGAACGTCAGCGCATGAACGAGACGTTCCGTCACCGTTTTGTTGATCTGTTTCATGGTTCCCTCCGATGCGTTTCGTACAATCAATGCCGGCCATTTTGATCGGCGAAACCGCGTGAATCCAGTTTGATATCATCGGTTTTACCGATATAACGCCCTGAGGTCCGCCACATGCGCCACGCCCCCGAAGCCCTGCTCGCCTTCGCCGAAGCCGCGCTGCTCGGCTCGTTCACGGCCGCCGCCCGCAAGCTCGGCAAGCGCCAGTCGACCGTGTCCGAAGCGATCGCGAACCTCGAGATCGATCTCGGCGTGCAGCTGTTCGACCGCTCGACGCGCGCGCCGACGCTGACCGATGCCGGCCGCGCGCTGCTCCCGCAGGTGCAGCGCGCGCTGGAGGCCGGCGCGGCGATCGACCGCACCGCCGCGCGGCTCGCGCAGGGCGAGGAAGCGCGGCTGACGCTCGTCGTGTCCGACACGTACCAGTCGAAGCGTTACGAGGAAACCTTGATGGCGCTCGAGCGGCGCTTTCCGGCGCTCGAGCTCGAATGCCAGATTGCCGAGCACGAGGACGTACTCGACCTGATCCAGCAGGGTCGCGCACAGCTCGGGCTGATGGCCGCGCGCGCGGTCTATCCGCCCGATATCGGCGCGGCGACGGTGGCGGAAGAATCGGAGATCGGCCTGTTCGTCGGGCGCACGCACACGCTGGCGGCCTATGGCGACGCCGACGTGCCGCATGCGTCGCTGCGCGACGCGCGCGAGCTGCGCCTCAATACGTATGTGAAACCGGAGGATCGCGGCGCCGCCGACCGGATCGTCGTCGGCACGCAGCGCTGGCTCGCGCCGAGCTACCTGATGCTGCTGGAGATGGCGGTGCTGGGGTTCGGCTGGGCCGAGCTGCCGCGCTGGATGGTCGAGCACTTCGCGGGCGATCGCCTGTGCGAGTTGCGCGCGCGCGGCTGGCCGCGCCGCGTGCGGGTCGATGCGGTGTGGTCGCGCAACCGGCCGCTCGGCCCGGCCGGCGCGTGGCTGCTCGACGCGATGCTGGCCGCATAGCGGCGCGCGGCACCGCACCGGCGGCGAGCACCGAACGGCGCCGCGAAATCAGCGGCCGGCGATCAGAAGCCGCGCGACAGCACGGCCGCGCCGATCGTCACGACGCCGAGCACGAGGTTGACGACGACCAGCAGGCGCACCGTGTTCACCGCGCGCGCACCGTCCGGCCAGTTCTGCGCCTGCACCGCGCGGCGGATGCGCGGGAACAGCGCGAAGCGGATATGGCCGAAGATCAGCATCATCACGACGCCGAGCCCCGCCATCGCATGCAGCGTCCACGTCGCGTGCGCGCCGCCGAATGCCATGAGCAGGAAACCGCCGGACAGCAGGATCACGATCACCGAGCCCGACACCCAGTTGAAGAAGCGGCCGAACACGCCCTCGATCAGCGGCAGCCGCAGCTGTGGCGTCAGGTCGGACAGCGCCGGGCGCAGGCAGAAGTTCGCGAAGACCATCCCGCCCACCCACACGGCGACGGCCAGCAGATGAAGAAACAGCGCGACGGCAACGGCGTGGGACATGGCGGCAATCCTGTTATGAGTTGAGTGCAACGAACAGCCGCGTCACGCGCGGTCTCGAGCGACGTTCGACCGGCGGACCGCCGGTCGGTTCAGACCCCTGGCGGTATTTCACAATATTTGCAAGTTCCGCGTGACGGCGCCACGCTCGCTTTCCTGCATGCGTCGCCCCAAAAGAAACAGGCCGCACGCCCGCCGAAGCGGAGGTGCGGCCTTCGATGCCGGTCGAACCGGCGACCGGATGCGGCGTCAGCCGAGCAGCGGACGCAGCTCGTTGACGACCTTGAGCTTCGTTTCCGGCGCGCGGCCCTTGCGTGCGCGCTTGCCGACGTGCGGCGCGAGCCCCGCGTACGACAGCGTTTCGTCCTGCGCCTTGCCGCCGCGACCGGTGCCGATCAGCACGACGCCGGCCGGGTCGATCGCGAGCGCCTGCACGAGCGTTTCCTTGTCGTCGAGCGCCATCAGGATCACGCCGCGGCCGCCGCCCGACAGCGTCTTCATCTCGTCCATCCCGAACACCAGCAGACGGCCGCCGCTCGACAGACACGCGACCTGCGTCGCGTTCGGCAGCACCGGCATCGGCGCGAGCGGCACCGCGCCCGCATCGATCGTCATGAACGACTTGCCGGCCTTCACGCGGCTCACCATGTCGCCGACCTTCGCGAGGAAGCCGAAGCCGTTGCTCGATGCAAGCAGCAATTGCTGGTCGGCCGGCGCCGCGTAGTAGTGCATCAGGTGCGAGCCCGATTCGAGCTCGATCAGCGACGTGACCGGCACGCCGTCCCCGCGCCCGCCCGGCAGCACCGATACGTCGACCGAGTACACGCGGCCGCTGCTGCCCCATGCGATCAGGCGATCGGGCGTGCGGCACTGGAACGCCGCGTACAGGTGATCGCCGGCCTTGAACGTGAAGCCGGCCGGGTCGAGCCCGTGGCCCTTCAGCGCACGCACCCAGCCCTTCTGCGACACGACGACCGTCACCGGCTCGTCGACCACCTTCGCCTCGAACGTCGCGCGCTTTTCCTGCTGGATCAGCGTGCGGCGATCGTCGCCGTACTGCTTCGCGTCGGCCTCGATCTCCTTGATCATCAGCCGCTTCATCGCGCTTTCGTTCGCGAGCAGTTCCTCGAGCTTCGCCTTCTCGTCGCGCAGCGCCTCGAGTTCCTTCTCGATCTTGATCTTCTCGAGCCGCGCGAGCTGACGCAGCCGGATTTCGAGGATGTCTTCCGCCTGGCGGTCGGAGAGGCCGAACGCGCTCATCAGCGCGGCCTTCGGCTCGTCCGACTCGCGGATGATGCGGATCACCTCGTCGATGTTCAGGAAGACGATCATCCGCCCTTCGAGGATGTGGATGCGGTCGTCGACCTTCGCGAGACGATGGCGGCAGCGGCGCGTCATCGTCAGCTGGCGGAACTTCACCCATTCGTCGAGGATCGTCAGCAGGCCCTTCTGGCCCGGCCGGCCGTCGGCGCCGATCATCACGAGGTTCAGCGTCGCGTTCGATTCGAGGCTCGTGTACGCGAGCAGCGTGTTCACGAATTCCGTCTGGTCGATCGTGCGCGACTTCGGCTCGAACACGAGCCGCACCGCCGCTTCCTTGCCCGACTCGTCGCGCACCGCGTCGAGCAGGTCGAGCATCGCCTTCTTGGTGTTGAGCTGCTCGGGCGTGAGCGTCTTCTTGCCGAGCTTGAGCTTCGGGTTGGTCAGCTCCTCGATTTCCTCGAGCACCTTCTGGCCCGACGTGCTCGGCGGCAGCTCGGTGACGACCAGTTGCCACTGGCCGCGCGCGAGATCCTCGATCTTCCATTTCGCGCGCACCTTCAGGCTGCCGCGGCCGCTTTCATACGCCGCCGCGATCTCGGTGTCGCTCGAGATGATCTGGCCGCCGCCCGGGAAATCCGGGCCGGGGATCAGGCTCATCAGCTCCGCGTGCGTGAGCTTCGGATTGCGGATCAACGAGACCGCCGCCGCCGCGACCTCGCGCAGATTGTGCGACGGGATTTCGGTGGCGAGACCGACCGCGATGCCCGACGCGCCGTTCAGCAGCACGAACGGCATGCGGCTCGGCAGCGTCTTCGGTTCCTCGAACGAGCCGTCGTAGTTCGGCATGAAGTCGACCGTACCCTGGTCGATCTCGTCGAGCAGCAGCTTCGCGATCGGCGTGAGTCGCGCTTCGGTGTAGCGCATCGCCGCCGCGCCGTCGCCGTCGCGCGAGCCGAAGTTGCCCTGCCCGTCGATCAGCGGATAGCGCAGCGAGAAATCCTGCGCGAGACGCACGAGCGCGTCGTACGCCGACTGGTCGCCGTGCGGGTGGTATTTACCGAGCACGTCGCCGACCACGCGCGCCGACTTCACCGGCTTCGCGTCGGGGCCGAGGCCCATTTCGTTCATCGCGAACAGGATCCGGCGCTGCACCGGCTTCTGGCCGTCGCACACGTCGGGCAGCGCGCGGCTCTTCACGACGCTGACCGCGTAGCTGAGGTACGCCTGCTCCGCGTAGTTGCCGAGCGTCAGCGCATCGGCGTCCGGTGCGTCGGACCCGGCGAAGAGATCGGAAGTATTGTCGTCCATCTGTATTCCGTATTCGTAAGTGGCGTGAGGCCGGGCCGGGCGTCATGCCCGGCCGCGCGGGTTTAGATGTCCGCTTCGACGTCGTTGCCCTTTTCCTCGAGCCAGCCGCGTCGCGCGGCTGCCTCGCCCTTGCCCATCAGCATCGTCATCCGCGCAACCGTCGCCTCGTAGTCGAGCTCGCCGAGCTTCACCGGCATCAGGCGGCGCGTGTCGGGATTCATCGTCGTGTCCCACAGCTGCTCCGCGCTCATTTCGCCGAGCCCCTTGAAGCGGCTGATGCTCCACTGCGTTTCGCGCATGCCGTCCTTGCGCAGCTTGTCGAGAATCGCTTCCAGTTCGCCCTCGTCGAGCGCATAGTGCTTCTGCGCAGCCTTCTTGCCGCGCGCTGGCGCATCGACGCGGAACAGCGGCGGCCGCGCGACGCACACGTGACCGCGCTCGATCAGCTGCGGGAAATGCTTGAAGAACAGCGTGAGCAGCAGCACCTGGATGTGCGAGCCGTCGACGTCCGCGTCCGACAGGATGCAGATCTTGCCGTAGCGCAGGTTCGACAGGTCGACGGTGTCGTCCGGGCTGTGCGGATCGACGCCGATCGCGACCGAGATGTCGTGCACCTCGTTGTTCGCGAACAGGCGGTCGCGCTCGGTTTCCCACGTATTCAGCACCTTGCCGCGCAGCGGTAGGATCGCTTGGTATTCCTTGTCGCGGCCCATCTTCGCGGAACCGCCCGCCGAGTCGCCCTCGACGAGGAACAGTTCGTTGCGCGCGATGTCTTCGGTCTCGCAATCGGTCAGCTTGCCCGGCAGCACCGCGACGCCCGAGCTCTTGCGCTTCTCGACCTTCTGGCCCGCGCGCGTGCGCGCCTGAGCCTGCTTGATCACCAGTTCGGCGAGCTTCTTGCCGTGCTCGACGTGCTGGTTCAGCCACAGTTCGAGCGCCGGGCGCGAGAACGACGACACGAGCTTCACCGCGTCGCGGCTGTTCAGGCGTTCCTTGATCTGCCCCTGGAACTGCGGATCGAGCACCTTCGCGGACAGCACGAACGACACGCGCGCGAACACGTCTTCCGCGAGCAGTTTCACGCCCTTCGGCTGCAGGTTGTGCAGTTCGACGAAGCTCTTCACCGCCTGGTAGAGGCCGTCGCGCAGGCCCGACTCGTGCGTGCCGCCGGCCGGCGTCGGGATCAGGTTCACGTACGACTCGCGCACGAGCGAGCCTTCCTCGCTCCATGCGACGACCCACGACGCGCCCTCGCCTTCGGCGAAGGTGTCGTCGGTCGAACGCGCATCGGCGAAACGCTCGCCCTCGAACAGCGGGATCAGCAGCTCGCTGCCGGTCATTTCGTCGAGCAGGTAGCCGCGCAGGCCGTCCTCGTACTTCCACACCTGGCGCTCTCCGGTCTTCTCGTTGACGAGCACGACCTCGACGCCCGGCAGCAGCACGGCCTTCGAGCGCAGCAGACGCTGCAGCTCGCCGAGCGGCAGGTTCGGCGAATCGAAATACTTCGGATTCGGCCACACCTGCACGCGCGTGCCGGATTTCTTCTCGCCGCGGCCCGCGCCTTGCGTCGCGAGCGGCTTCACGACGTCGCCGTCGGCGAAGCCGAGTTCGGCGATCTTGCCGTCGCGCCAGACCGTCACGTCGAGACGCGTCGCGAGCGCGTTCGTCACCGACACACCGACACCGTGCAGGCCGCCCGAGAACGTATACGCGCCGCCGGCGGCCTTGTCGAACTTGCCGCCTGCGTGCAGGCGCGTGAACACGATCTCGACGACCGGCACGCCCTCTTCGGGATGCATCCCGAACGGGATGCCGCGGCCGTCGTCCTCGACCGACACCGACTGGTCGGCGTGCAGCGTGACCGTGATCTGCTTGCCGTAGCCGCCGAGTGCCTCGTCGGACGCGTTGTCGATGACTTCCTGGATGATGTGCAGCGGATTTTCGGTACGGGTGTACATGCCGGGCCGCTGCTTGACCGGCTCGAGGCCCTTGAGCACCTTGATCGATGCTTCGCTATAGGCCGCGCTGGGCTTCTTCGTTGACATAGGCGCTGAATTTCGTCATTCATCGGGACGTTGTCCACACCTCGTGTGGATAACGTCGTGGACAAAACGTTGAGTTCCGTAAAAAAGCGAATCGAAACAACGGTGTGCTTGGACTGCTCCGAAAGCGGGCGCGCGGCGTGCGCCGAGCGACCCTGGACGCGCGGTATTTTACTGGTTCCGCGTGGCGCGCCGTCGCAAGATCGTCGCACGGCGCTGCCGGCCGCCCGGCCGGCGATCCGATGCGCCGGGCCGCCATGCGCCGCGCGCGGTGCGTCAGACCGGCTTGCGTTTTGCCTCGAGCGTCTCCCACCGCTCGAGCGCGGCGAGGAGCTCGTCGTCGATCGCCGCGAACCGCTCGGTCAGGCGCGTGCCTTCCTGCGGATCCTTCGCGAAGATCGAACCATCTTCGAGCTGCGCGTTGATCGTCTTCTGTTCTTCCTCGAGCGCCGCGATCTTCTCCGGCAGCGCATCGAGTTCGCGCTGCTCGTTGAACGACAGCTTCACCGTGCGCTGCGCGTTGCGGCCGGCCGCGCCTTTCGCCGCGTCTTCCTTGACCGGCGCCGCTTCCTTCACCGCGCGCTTCGCCGCCTCCTGCTGCGCGAGCTGCTGCGAACGCTCGCTCTGGATCTGCCAGTCGGTGAAGCCGCCGACGTATTCGCGCCACTTGCCGTCGCCCTCGGCCGCGATCACCGACGTCACGACGTTGTCGAGGAACGCGCGATCGTGGCTGACGAGCAGCACCGTGCCGTCGTAGTCGGCCAGCAGCTCTTCGAGCAGTTCGAGCGTCGGGATGTCGAGGTCGTTGGTCGGTTCGTCGAGCACCAGCACGTTGGCCGGACGCGCGAACAGGCGCGCGAGCAGCAGTCGGTTGCGCTCGCCGCCCGACAGCGACTTCACCGGCGAGCGCGCGCGCTCCGGCGCGAACAGGAAGTCGCCGAGATAGCTCATCACGTGCTTGCGCACGCCGCCGATCTCGACCCATTCGCTACCGGGGCTGATGGTGTCGGCCAGGCTCTTTTCCTGGTCGAGCTGCGCGCGCATCTGGTCGAAATACGCGACCTGCAGGTTCGTGCCGGTGCGCACCGTGCCCACGTCGGGCTTCAGCTCGCCGAGGATCAGCTTGAGCAGCGTGGTCTTGCCGGCGCCGTTCGGGCCGACGAAGCCGATCTTGTCGCCGCGCATCACCGTCGTCGAGATGGAGTCGACGACCGTGCGGTCGCCGTAGCGCTTCGTCACGTCCGTCAGTTCCGCGACGATCTTGCCCGACTTCTCGCCCTGCGCGACGTCGAGCTTCACGTTGCCCTGCGAATTGCGGCGCTCCGCGCGCTCGTTGCGCATCTGCACGAGCCGCGCGATGCGGCCGACGCTGCGCGTGCGGCGCGCCTCGACGCCCTTGCGGATCCACACTTCTTCCTGCGCGAGCAGCTTGTCGAATTTCTCGTTTTCCACGCGCTCGACTTCGAGCTGCTGCGCCTTGCGCGTCTGGTACGCGGAGAAATTGCCCGGATACGACAGCAGCCGACCGCGATCGAGCTCGACGATGCGGGTCGCGACGCGATCGAGGAACGCGCGATCGTGCGTGATGAACAACAGGCCCGCACGCTGCGCGACCAGCAGTTCTTCCAGCCAGCGGATGCCGTCGAAGTCGAGGTGGTTGGTCGGTTCGTCGAGCAGCAGCACGTCGGGCTGCAGCACCAGCGCGCGCGCCAGCGCGACGCGCTTCTGCATCCCGCCCGACAATGCGTCGACCTGCGCGTCGCCGTCCGTCAGGCCGATCTGCGCGAGCGTCATCGATACGCGCGTGCGCCAGTTCCATGCGTCGTGCGCATCGAGCGACGACTGCAGCGCGTTCATCCGCGCGAGCAGCGCGTCGTGTTCGGCGCCTTCCGGTGTTTCCGCGAGGCGATGCGCGATCGAATCGTATTCTTCGAGCACTTCGCGCGTGTGCGTGAGCCCCGATGCCACGGCGTCGAACACGGTCGCGCCGGGTTCGAATTCGGGCTCCTGCGGCACATAGACGGTCACGAGCTCCTGCTGACGCGTGATCAGCCCGTCATCAGGCTTCGCCAGCGCGGCGACGATCTTCAGCAGCGACGACTTGCCCGCGCCGTTGCGACCGATCAGGCCGACGCGCTCGCCGGCCTCCAGCGAGAAGTCCGCGTGATCGAGCAACGCGACGTGACCGAACGCGAGTTGCGCGCCGGTAATGGAATAAAGCGACATGGGGAGACGGCGAAGAGAGAAATCGGAAGCGCCCATTGTACCGGTGGCGGACGCCTGCGCCGGGATGGCCGGATGGACTAGGCCGGCGGGCGAATCATTTTGTGCTGCGTTCGTGCTGCATTTGTGCTGCGGCGGCATGACGGCGCGCGCTCGGCGGACGGGCCGGCATCGCGCGCGTCGACGTCACGCGGGGCCGGCGGCGGGCATCCGGCCGCAGCTTCCCGGCCGGGCGCCCGCAGACGGAATGCGCGATTACTTCACGTTGACCGTGATCGTCGAGCTCAGCTCGGGACCGTACGAGCGGTGCGCGCCTTCGCCGAGCTGCAGCGTCAGCGTGTGCTGGCCGGGCGGCAGTTTCAGGTCGGTTTCAGTCTGGCCCTTGCCGAAGTGCAGCGAATGGTCGGTGGCGGGGATCACGTCGCCCTTCGGCACCGGCTTGCCGTCGACCAGCAGGTGATGGTGGCCCGTATCCGGCGTCATGTCGCCGGCCGGCTTGAGTTCCATCCCTTCAAGGCCGAACTTCACGTGCACGGGGCTCGACACCGTCGCGCCATCCTTCGGCTCGGCGAAGTACACGCGCGCCTCGGCACGTGCAAACGTCGACGCGGCCAGCGCCGCGACACAAACCACACCCGCGATCCATTTCTTCTTGTTGAGCATCGTTTTTCTCCTTCAGATTGAAAGGCTCACGAAGCATACACTGCGTGCCCGGCACGCGTGATGACGATCTTTGTTCGCGATGCGTACGTTTAAAACGACGTTGCGGAGGTGTTCGGCGAAATTCCGGTACCATTGCGCCTTTCGTCCGCCGGCCACGCCGCGGACGGCGTCACCGACTTTCATCATCCCGAGCGCCACATGAGCGAAGTAACCGAATACCAGAGCTGGGTCTGCCTGATTTGCGGGTGGGTCTACAACGAAGCGGAAGGCCTGCCCGACGAGGGCATCCCCGCCGGCACCCGTTTCGCCGACATTCCCGCCGACTGGCGCTGCCCGCTGTGCGACGTGGGCAAGGAAGATTTCGTCGTCGTCGATTTCTGATTCCGCTGTTTCGGACACGACCGGGCGCGCGCGGCGCGTATCGGCACGCATTCCGTCCGCCGACGCGCGTCGCGTTTGCTATACTCTGCGCGCTGTCCACATCGCCGTCCCGGTCGCGTCTTCTGCACGCGATATCGCGGACATGGCTCTCCCCGTAGTTCAATGGATAGAACAAGCGCCTCCTAAGCGCTAGATACAGGTTCGATTCCTGTCGGGGGGACCAAAGATCCTCCAGCAAAGCCTTATCCGGCTTACCTGACGGGCTTTCCAGGTCGTTTGTAGGTACTACATTGGTTGCTACAATGGGTACTACATGTCCTTGCTGCGTCTCTCCTCTATCGTCTCCGTGAAGCTCAAATACACTCGGCCCAAGACGGGTAGCTCCCTGCTGCTCTTCAAGCGCCGGATCCCTGACGACATCAAGCCGTTGCTCCCTGCTGGATCCAAGTACGCGGGTAAAGCGCACTACGTGGTCTCGTTACAGACTTCCGACCCACGGGTCGCAGCGCCAAAGGTCGCCAAGTTGGTCAAGGAGACTGACGAAGATTGGGAGCGCTTGCGCAATCCCACTCGGACGGGGGATCTACAGGAAGCTCGGGAATTGCTAGTGCGGTACGGCATCGACCCGGCCAACCTTGAAGAAACCCCCGAGGGAGCCCTGTGGGCCTTTGAGGACCTCTTAGAGGCACAGGTCCCTCGGTCGGTCCTGGAGAGCGAGCACGTCACGAACGGCCGACAACTAGACCAATACCTGTCGCCGGTCCACGCTGCCGCTTTCCAGATGGTGCAAGGACGCCTCAAGGTCACCCTTGCCGACTGCCTCGACCAGTACATCAAGGCCCGTCCGGATACGGAAACGGACGCCCGACTGGTCTTTGGCTACCTCGTCGCTTTCCTCGGGGAACGCTCGGGTATGCCTGCCGCGAGTGTTGAGGGCCGCGATACGCGGAGCATCAGACGGTCAGATGTAAATGCATTCGTGGCGTGGTTGCTCGCTGGTAAGCATTCCAGGGCTGGAAAACCGATACGCACCACTACCGTTGAGCGCTACCTACGAACGCTCACAGCCGCGTTTAATCTGGCAATCCGGGAAAATGAGTTAGGCGGCGACAACGTGTTCTCCAATGTCGAGATTCCTAAGGCGGGCACGGACGTGGAGAAGCGGGAGACATTCACCGTCGACCAGTATCGGCACCTCTACCGCGCTATCGACAACCACACGGCCACGAAAGGCCCCGATCAGCTCCGCTGCATTCTGACGCTGGTAGCCGAGACCGGTGCCAGATTGGCTGAGATTGTCGGTCTAGCTGCTGCTGACGTGCGACTGAGTGCTGCGGTCCCCCACTTGGACCTATGTATACATCCGTGGCGGTCGTTTAAGACCGGGCTGGTGTCGGTGCGGCAGGTCCCGCTGACGCCTCGGGCCCTGGAGGCCGTACAGGTAGCGCTGCGGCTCGCTGGCAACTCTCCTTTCCTGTTCCCGGCGTACACCAGTGCCGACCGGTGCAAGGCCGACTCGGTGAGTGCGTCGCTGGTCAAGTGGATTCGCGGTCGGGAGGGCTTGACCGAAACCAAGTTGGGGAACCATTCGCTCCGTCACGGCATGGAAGACCTGCTCCGCGCCGTTGGTTGCCCCGCGACGATCCGAGACCAGATAATCGGCCACAAGACCCCAGGCATGGGCGCGAACTACGGAGAAGGCTACCCGCTGGAAGTACGGGCGGAGTGGCTCGCGAAAGCTATAGCACCAGTCCATGCGTAGCGCTGCCCAATTCACGCCTCGCGGCACGCCTTGGGGAACTCCGTGAAGCGATTGATGGCGGCGCGGTCTCGACCGTCAATACCGCGTTGCGCGAGCTATTCGCCTCGGTGGTGGTCGATTACCGGGCCGGAGAACTGGCCATGCGGGCGCACAGCGGGGCCTCGGTGTCTGTCATGTACCAATGGATCGAATAAGGCCACAAAACCCCCGGCACGGGTGGTACGCTACCGCGAGGGTTATCCGCTCGAGATGCTGGCGGAGTATGTGGGGAAGACCGCCACGCTTTGATATTATTCAAAGGCACACCACACTTTACCCGTAGCAAACATGGAATCAGCAGAAATAAACATGAGCAATGTGGAAATCGCAGAAAAAGCGGGGGTTGAAATAAAAGAGGAGATCAATGCAAAAGCGGATACCGAATTAAAATCAGAAAGCGCAGCAAAAGAAAAATACAAAATTGAGCAGAGATCGCGATTAGAGAAAATAATTGTTGGCGGCAAAGATATTTCCGGAAATACAATCTCAAACATCTACTCCAGAGGTGACGAATATGTCATCTACGAGATTTCTGGCGTTAGCGAACCGGAGTCATTCAGAGTCATTGTAGACACCGAGATCGAGTCCGATCCGGCTGGCCTCATTAAGAGATTTGAAGCCATCAAGAGCGAGTTGGTTGATTTTCGCTCAATCTTATATAAAGGCGTTCATGATAAATCTGTAAAGCATCGCGCCGCCAATGCAGTCTCAACGGCCATTCGAGGCGATATAGAGAAAGCAAAGGAAATATTCGGAAAGATAACTGAGCAGGTTACAAATGAATATCAATCCATCCTAGTCGGCCGTCTCTTGTATCTATCAGGCGCTCTTGGCTTGTTGTGTGGTGCGCTGCTTGCCTCGTTGGTCGCATATTACTTCAGGCAGAGTCAATTTGTGGCCCACATCTCCGCGCTGAAATCGCTTCTTTATGCAGCAACCTTCTCTGGTTGCGGTGGCTTACTTTCGGTAAGCATTAATTTTCGGGATATTCAATTTGAACGAGAGCTGAAGCCCCACTCCTACCTAATATATGGAGCACAGCGCATCATGCTGGCGGGCCTCTGCGGCATATTTACATATATGCTAATAAAAAGTGGGATATTGTTTTCATTTCTTATGAAATCCGACAACCCCTTCATCGCCTTAATGACCGTGTGTGCGGCTGCAGGGTTCAGCGAAACGCTCATCCCTAATGCTCTAAGGAATTTGGAAAACAAAAGCGATTAGGCATCGTTGTGAGGCACTCCGGCGGAGTTCGCTGAGGTACGAAGTCGCCCGGAGTAGCCTCGGACATCTCATGTAAGCCGTTTAGAACCTCGGGACCCCTCGGTGCTGCTGCGGCTCCCGGTCCAGCTCCTTTCGCCGTTGCGCCTGCTTAGGCGTTGCCGCTGCTATCGCGGCTTCGTCCTTGTTACGAAACTCTCCGATACCCACTCCCCGTAGGACCAACACCGTGCGTAGGGGTGTGTCGCTGCCCCCGATTCGGATACAGAAGTCATACCAAGGGTTTCCCGCTGGGGTGGTCTGCCGTTGCCGATATTGGTAGTTGCGACCATCGATAGAGATGCCGTCCGCGAAGAACGTCGTCTTAACCTCGGTCGTCACGGCCTCCAATGCCTCCGGGGTGTCGACACGGACACGGTCTCGGACGATACGCTTAATATCCGTTCCCTTTACCAGTGACGTGGATGCGTATCCGTACCGGAGCAGGACGTCGGATGCATAGGAGCGTTGGAGGTTGCTGAGAGTTTTCGATAGGAGTTTCGGATTGAAACCGCTTTTCCCGCTCCGGGTTTCGATGACGGAGACCAGCTCCGCGTTGGATTTCTCTGCGAGCGATGGGTCTTCGCATAGCGCCTCGGCCAGCTTGGTCGGCCAGTCCGGGAACTGGCTTACTGGGACCACGGATCCCCGTGCTACCAGGGCAACCCCTTGCGCTGCTGCGGTGTCTGTCAAGTTCCGCAGGAATTCATCGGTCTGCGCCCGGGCTTTCTGGATCGTGTCGAGATCGAAGGATGTGCTTTGCATGTTTGTAAAAGGTGATGGACGGTGAGTGATTTGTGCGTGCGTTGCTCACCTCACCCTCATAAGGGGGTAGATTCCACGTAATTCTGGTAACCCCCTACCAGACCAACGGAAGACACCGGAGTACCCAAGGTACGCAGGGCTGGTCCTATAAGGGTGACGACAACGGAATAAACAAAACAGGGTTGAGTAAGGTGAGAGTTAGGGAAGCTCGGGAGTTGCCACCAGCGGTGGTCGATCCCGAGGCAGAGCAAATGACCTGGACCTGTCTCGGGGTTGTGGTTAGGCTGCGGTGGTTTGGATGTAGATCGTGTGCTGGCGGGCAATCTGGGCTTGGGTCTCCTTGACGGTCGCGTCTCGGCCATGCCCATACCGACGAACGAGCAATTCGACCCGCGCCCACTCCTGCTCAGTCAACTCAGGGTCCCAAGCGCCTCCGGGGAATGCGTTGGCAGGGCGCTGCTCGCGGAAGTTGTCGGGATCGAAGTAGGATCGCTTCTCGCGATTCAGCGCTTTCGGGATCGCTTGCACGTTGCTCACCGTAAGCAGGCCGACGGCGACCCATTTACCCTGGAAATTCTTCGCTTTCTTCGGGGTTACGTGGTCAATTTCAAAACCTGCTGGGCACTCGGCGTACAGCTTGCGCAAGGCTTCGCGTTCGCCCGGGTAGCTAGCGGGGAATGCCGTGGCCTCTGCGGCAGCTTTCCAGGCTTTCGCCGCTGCCTCCTCTCGGGCATATCCTCGCAGGTGCGGTCGGGTCGCGTAGGCCTCCCGGTTCCTGGCGTTGAGGGCTTCGACGCGCTCCGGGTCCTGGTACAGTTTGACGTGGGCCGTGCGCCTGTACGCCTTTCGTCTTGCCTGCCCCTCAGGGGTAGCGCGGGCACGCGCCTCTGACGCACGGTTGCTCCTGTTGGATATCTCGCGCCCCTCGGGAGTTGCTCGCCACCGCTTGTGTCGCTCGTACTTGCAGGCTATGCACTTGGCGTCGCTCGTGTGATGCGGGGTCTCGGTTCCGCAAGCCTTGCAATGGCCGATGAATTGGTCGTCCCCGCGCTCACGCGCTGCTGCCGCTATTGCTTTCTTCGTCATTGTCGCCATTCTTGTTCGCGCTTCCCTGTCGCCGCATAAATCTCCTAGGTATCCTAAATGATTAACCGGCTTTGGTATCGGTGATCGTGGTCGGATTAAAGTCATAAAAACAGGTGGTTGCCGTAAGGCCGCCGTCCCGTCAAGGGCTCAACGATACGATGCGTACGAGGTGCTAGGGAATAGTTACTGGCGAGGATATTTTTTTTGCGGGATAGCGTTGCAGCGGGGGGCACTTGTGCATCCGGGGTCGCCCGTGATTCGCCTTTGGGTCCCACGTAACTGATTCATATGCGGTTGCATTAGATAGTTTATCTAGTGCGGCCTTTTGGAAAATGTCAACGAATAGCCGACTGAATGTCGAAAAGTGTCGTACGGAAACCACAATAAGTATTACCACCAGCATTACCAGGCGGGCGCACTGCCCAATGCAAAACGGCCCCGAAGGGTCGCTAGGTGTTCGCTGGTCTTCACGGGCATTCGCCCGCTTCGCTTGTCGAAGCTTGACGCTTCTCCGTCGCTGCTAGTCCTCAATCACATATGCGATGTCTTCCGACCACTCGGCCTCATTCCCCGCGTCAATCACATAGCAAATATCTTCGCTCTCGCAGCCTGCTGCTGCCGCGTCAATGATGGTGAAAAGGTTCGTGTCCGTTCGTTCTTGCTTCTTTGGTTGGTGGTGGTGTGTGGGGGGCCTCTGCGGCCCCGGGTTGATTTAAGCGGTCTTCAGGCGAGGCTAGCGCCTCTCGGGAACTGTCGACGGGCGCGGCTGACGGTGGCTTCGCTAACCCCCAGCTCCTCCGCAGCCTTAGCGATGCTGCCTAGCTCCCACGAACGCGCCGCAATGGCCTCCGCGTCGTGCTGGACTGGGCGACCAAGGCTGGCCTTGCCCCTGTGAGTCTTCCCAGTGGCCGCAAGCGCCTGTTTGGCGGTCTCCCGGCCTGCGTCCGTGCGAGCAATGATGCGGTTGCGCTCCATCTGGGCAAGCTGGGCCAGAAGGGTCAACACAAGCTCTCCAGCGTCCCCGGCAATCGGACCCAGGCCATGCACATCGACAATCACGCCCTTGGCGCGGAGATCGCGAACCGTGGTCTGTACGTCAATCGAATCACGGCCCAGGCGGTCGACCGCGTACACATGGAGCGTATCGCCCTCGCGGAGATAGTCGGCGCACGCCTTAAACCCCGGGCGTTCCATCGCTGCGACCGTACCGCTCACACCGTTATCCGAGAACTCCTTGTCGAACGGCCCGCCCAGCGCAGCGCGTTGGGATTCGATGCTTTGGTCTCGCGTGGAGACGCGGAAATAAGCGATGCGTGCCATGGTCTCTGGTCTGCTACCTCTGTCATATGTTGGATCCGATTATGACAGCACCATCATAATTTCGCAACAGGAGTTTTGACATACCATGGCGCATGCTTTTAAGGGCCTGTCAGAACTAACAAGTTGCGACAGAGCACTCGACGCGTACAAGGCGCTTGAACGAATAGCGCGAGAAATAGACAAGAGTGCGACCGGCCGTAGTGGACCAGACGACGCACCAAGCGTTTTAGGAGGCGAGCCAGCGGCGTCGCACCCCTCAAAAATGTTCATCGACGGTTTGCTCTGTCCCCTTGAGAATGGGAGTCGCATGCACGCGGCGAATCAAGGATAATTGCCCCTCAAATTCGACACGTAACGGAACCAGAATGACGAAATCCCGCCCCAACGCCAAGCTCCGCGTCCTAGACACATTCGCAGGGGCTGGTGGCTTCAGCTTGGGTTTTGAGATGGCTGGTTGCGAGGTGGTCGGGGCCGTCGAAATGGACTCGTGGGCAACTGACACCTTCAAGCACAATCACCCGGACGCTGTGGTCATGCGAGCGGACATTTCGAAGGTGTCGGACGATGAATTTGCCTCCACTTTCGGCGGCGTCAACCCTGACATCGTCATCGGCGGGCCGCCCTGCCAAGGGTTCTCGATTGCCAATCGAAATGCTGGTGACCCCAAAGACCCAAGAAACTCACTATTTCAGGATTTCGTGCGGGTCGGGCGGATATTCTCTCCTACCTTCATGGTGATGGAGAATGTGCCCAATCTGCTCGCAGCAAAAACCAATGACGGAAAGCGTGTAATTGACATTATTACCGAATCGCTGAGTGAGTTGGGTTATCACGTTTACTCGAAAGTTTTGCAGGCCACTGATTTTGGCGTGCCGCAGATTCGTTCGCGCTTGTTTGTAATTGCTTCTTCAATTCCACTTGCGCAGCCCTTTCCCGACCCAACGCATTCTTTGCCCACTAGCGTGGCCGAGGGAGACCTCTTTAGTGGTAGCCTTCCCCAATGTCCGACGCTCTGGGATGCAATATCTGACCTTCCGGAGCTGCGTGCGAGCGAAGGAGGCGAAGAGTTGGAATATACCTCGCCACCGCAGACCGAATACCAACGGATGCTTCGCCAGGACTGCAAGACCTTGTTCAATCATAAGGCGATGAACCATACGCCACGAATGGTTGAACGTTTTTCTCATATGGAATGGGGGCAATCTGGCAACGATGTTCCAGAACACCTGAAACCGAGAAAGCGAAACAGCACTGAAATTGCGACGTCGGCATTTGACCAAAACAATCGACGGATGTATCCGCATCGTCCTTGTCACACGGTGCCCGCATCGTTTTACGCTAATTTCGTCCATCCCTATCAGCATCGGAATTTCACTGCGCGGGAAGGTGCAAGAATTCAATCCTTCCCTGATAATTTTCGATTTTTGGGGAAGCCGACCGTTGTTAGTCACAAACTACTGGCGCGGGAAGGTCGTGAGGAGGAAAAATTCCTTTGCCAGTATAATCAGATAGGGAATGCTGTCCCCCCGCTGCTGGCGCGGGCGGTGGCAAAAAATCTTCTATCTCACCTGAAGGAATACGAAGAGGCAGTCAATGCACGTTCACGGAAACAACCTCGAACAGAAAGAGAATCACTTAACGAAGTATCGTGATGAGGAGTCCCGCCGCTTTCTCGGGGAGATTCGCACCAGGTATGATGCCTGGAAAGCGGCCAACTTTGCATTGGTCGGTCCCTCTCGGGATAAGACCGATGCCGATAACGATATAATTGCCCAACGCGTCGCGCTGTTCAATGATTATAAAGACTTCATTGACCAACAGCATTACGCCGAGAAATTCGATTCTCGCTCGAATTTACACTCCTCAGTTCTCGAGGAGTTTATGTACTACCTCTTCAAGGATCTTGTTGCGTCAATTTCCAATTCCGCAATGATTGGGAAGTCTCACACCTTTAAGGATTTGTTTTTTACAGCAAATAGCTATCAAGATATGCTGACCACGCCCACAGTTCTCGTGGAGCGGAAGGACCACGATTTTGCGATCGGCGTTCACATAGAAGCAACCTTTCGCGCCTCAGGCCAACCGCAACAAGAATGGAACACGTGGGATCTACCGGCTGTTGCGGTGGAGTGCAAAACCTATCTGGATAAAACGATGCTCCAAGATGCCTCGACGGCATCAGAAATCATTAAGCATCGCAACCCCAATGCACTGTACATTGTCGTGGCAGAGTGGCTCAAGCTAACGGAAGCGGTTAATCTGAGGAAATTTAAGATTGACCAAATCTACGTTCTGCGCAAACAGAGGAATACTGATCGGGAGTTTCGGTACAGAGATGGTTATGTAAAAAATCCCGTTTATCCGGATGTTATCGTTCACTTGTTTAATGAAGTCCGCGATTTTTTGACAAAATCGTGGGAGGGCGGCGTGGCGCACGGATTACAGCGTGGCATCTTGCTATAGATAAGGCTCGGCCCGCTTGGGGTTTCGCGACGAAAGAGGCGGACCGAATTAGATAGAGGACTGAAAGTGGTCCACTCACAACCGCCCGTAGACGAGCTCGCTGCCACCGCCTAGCTGCCGTGGACAGCCCGCGCTACGTCACGGTTCCGGCTTGACCACCCCGGCTCCTCGCGACGCTCTGCCTACGACCTGACGCGCCCTTGCGGGCTTGCCCCTGGTAGATGCAAAGTCCATTACGACTCCGACTCCGACTCTGCGTCGTCAGCTCACTTCGCGATTCAGCGCGGGCGCTGCGCTTTGGCCCGCTTGGGCCGACGCCCTTTCGAGGTAGTCTCTACGCCTTTCAGATAGCCAATAGCCTTCCGTAGCACGCCGACGTCGTCCTGCAGAAGCCCCAGGGCACGGTTGCAGTTGTGACACAGAAGCCCACGTATGCGGCCTGTCTTGTGGCAATGGTCAACCACCAACTTCAGCTTGTGGTGCCCCGCCATGACAAATCCCTCGCCGCTACACAACGCGCAGACTCCCTTCTGCTCCGCAAGCATCGACAGGTAGTGATCGTAGTCAATTCCGTAGGTACGCCTGAGGTACGCAGAGGTCCACGCATGGTCAGAGCACTCTTGCGAACAATAGAGGTTGCTCGGAGCCTTCGGCGTGAACACTGTGCTACAGCAGCGGCAGGGTTTCGGATTGAAATATCTTTGGGGGTACTTAGTAGCGTCTGCGGTCTGCTCTTCCCAACGTCTATTCGCGCTTCTGTACAACATGGTTTTGTACAGTTTTGTCCGTCGTGGCACGGTATCGCCTACTAGAGGTTTTCACCGTTTTCGCAGCACGTTAATCGAGGGGCTCACCTCCCTAGTCATCCTAGCATTTGGATGAGTTCGACATTTCTGGATGCGGGGAAATTTATCTGCGCCGGTCGGCGCTGCGACTGGAAGATGAGGGAGCGAGACCGTGGTACCCCCCGTGCGACGGTTTTGAAGCCTTTCAAAAATCTCGGTAAAGCCTTCGCCGCCGTTGTTGTTGTTCGACCTTGTGAGTGGGAGTTCCCGTCTGGAATTTTTTGGTTAATGCTTCCGCAAGGTACCCCCTATAGACCACCGGGGAGCTCCGCAGAACAGGGGGGCTGTGCTTCCCAAAGGGGTGACTTGGGGTGGGGCCCGGGTCCGGATTCGATTCCCTGCCTCGCACCCATACGATGGGACCTTGTCAGATGCGCGGCTTCATGTGGGAATTCGTGGCAAACGGGTGCAACAATTGCGCCCCCCGAGGTGCTACATTGCCTTCGCGGGACCCCCCCAAGTTTTCCTTGGTATTTGGCTGGAACCCTTGCTAGGATTGAGAATCCGCCCTACAGTCGACCCAGAATAAAACCCCGGCTTTTCGACAATCGAACCCTGTCGGGGGGACCAATCTTCCATCTCATGTGATCCCCAGAATTCCGACAAACCCGTGATAGCATAAGGCTCACCGGGTTTTTCAATTCCGTATACGTCCCATGACGTACTGCGACAGCCGGGGGTATTTGGGGGTATCTCTCGGGGTATCCAAGATACCCCTTGGAGGGATACCCCCATGCCCTTGACCGACAAAGCCGTCAAGAACGCGAAAGCTGGCGACAAGCCTGTGAAGTTGTTCGACGGCGGCGGAATGTTCCTGCTCGTTACCCCGGCCGGTCAGCGCTACTGGCGGCTCAAATATCGCGTCAACGGCAAGGAAAAGTTGCTGGCACTCGGCGTGTACCCGGACGTTTCACTAGCAGTCGCACGCAAAAAGCGGGACGAGGCTCGGGAAAAGCTTGCGGCGGGTATCGATCCCAATGAAGCAAAGAGAGAAGTCAAACGAACGGCGCGCATCGCAGCCGCTAGTTCGTTCGAGGCAGTTGCGCGCGAGTGGTTCGACAATCAGCGCGCAGGATGGACCGAGACCTACGCTGAGAAAGTCATCCACTCGCTGGAGATCGATGCATTCCCGAAGATCGGCTCACGCCCCATCTCCAGCATCGAAGCGCCGGAAATGCTGGAGATCATCCGCGCAATCGAAGCACGGGGCGTCCGGGAAACCGCCAAGCGACTGTTGCAGCGTTCGCGCGCCGTATTCCAGTACGCCATCATGACTGGCCGTTGCACCCGCAACCCGTCTGCTGACATCGATGCGGAAACGATCTTAAAAAAGGGGCCGGGCGTGCAGCACATGGCCAGGGTCAAGCCGTTGGAGATCCCACAGCTCATGCGCGACATCGCCGCGTACCCAGGTGAGCCAGTTACCCGGCTGGCGCTAGAATTAATGGCCCTTACCTTTGTCCGCACGAAGGAAATGATTCGCGCTCAATGGGCCGAGTTCGACGAGGCTGCAGCAGAGTGGCGAGTCCCGCCCGAGAGAATGAAGATGCGGGACCCACATATTGTCCCGCTGTCACGGCAATCGCTGGTGGTGTTAGAGCAACTCCGGCAGATCAATGGCGACCGGCCACACGTGTTCTATAGCGTACATGGCCGTGCACCGATCTCGAACAACACCATGTTATTCGCGCTTTACCGCATGGGCTACAAATCGCGCATGACAGGACATGGCTTCCGTGGACTCGCCGCCACGATGTTACGTGAACTAGGGTACAGCCGGGACGTCGTAGATCGTCAGCTCGCGCATGCGGAGCGCAATCAGGTAACAGCAGCCTACGTTCATGCCGAATACTTACCTGAACGACGCAGCATGATGCAGCATTGGGCTGATCATCTCGATAAACTCAAAGCTGGCTTGTAAGTATCGCCCCCTCTTCATCACCGCATCGGCTAAATCAGAGCCATTGCCATTACCGCTAGAAGCCCCTTCATCGAGATGGCGCGGGTTTGCGCGGCATCGGCTCATCATCAATCGACTTGCAGGATACCGGAGAAATTCCCAACCGTCAGCCGACGTAAGCGCACGCAGGCGAGCACCATCCGGCAGCTGAGACTTGGAGCGCGTCTAGGGATGCTCCCCCGATTGCTCGGCGTCCCAAAAGCGCTGCATCGCTTCGAAGGCTTTTCGCTCAACGTCCTGGATTCGTGTCAAAGCATCAGGCTCGGGTACGGGCCGAAAGCTTGACGACAGCTGTTCAACGTCACGTCGAGCGGTCAGCCAAGCCTGCAGCAAAGGCTGCCACTGCCGATCCCAGTGGCCGAAGGGCCGTGAGTCAGGTGATGACACTTTGCGTAGCGCCTGATGCATGACGGCTCCGGCGGTCCGCGTCGGGTCGTCCCATTTGACCGGAACGCTCCAGCCGGCGTCGCGGACGCCACTGGTGCTTCGAAGGTCAGAGCCCACCATGCGAACAGGTGCGCCCACGACGGTTCCGAATCCGAAGAGCTTGTGATCAATGCGATCACCCTCCTCAAGTGGGCAGTTCGAACTACTCATTTTGGTATCCTCTCTTCATGCAATTTCATTGGCTTTGTGTTGGGCACTGCTCAAACCATAAACGCCGGTTGAGCGATAACGACCGGGCTGACCACATCGCGAATCTCACTGAGTCCCGCAATAAGCAGGTCGTATTGCTCGGTGCGTCGTCCTTGGTCCCAGATGATCGGAAGCACTTTGCGATAAGGGCTGCCACGCTTCAGGTAAAGGCTCACGTCTTCACCAATCTGCGAAATCAGGTCCTGCGGCGTGCTGTTGTTTCGCCAATACTTGACCTCGATCACCAGGTGCAGCGACAGGACTACCAAGTCTGCCCGCGGCTTCTTTTGCCCCACCGACGCAAGCCACTCTTCATCACGCAGATCGGGCAACACTGGCGCAAGCACCGCGCACAGAAGATTCTGAAAGTGGTATTCGTTTTCAACCGCCCACTTTTGCGCGGTCGAGTTCGGTGTCTTCTTCTGTTCGTCCCAGGTCCACCGACGCAACCCGGATGGGAGCCGGCGAAGTAGCAGTCCGACATCGTCTAGGTTCGGTGCGCGCAGATCGATCTGTGCCGCGCCCTGGGCGAGGTAGTGAAACGCTGCCAGGTCCAAGGCCGCCTGTTCGGGGTCGTCATAGACAACCGATTTGATGCGGCCAAGCAATTGCGACGCAAAGTCGTTATCGACCGCCGGCGAAGCATCTGCCAAGCGACGTGCGACGTAGATAGCCGCGCCCGCGGTGGCGGGCACCACCGTCAGTTCGCCGTTCAATCCCACCTCGGCCCGCGTCTTGATCATGGACAGCAGTTCATGGCGCCAGCCGGCTTCCGCCGGCAACAGCGGCTGCAGCTTTGCATAGAGCGTCGCGAACCATGCTCCGAATTTCGGCCACCGCACATCATCGGCTGTGGCCAACAAACCCACCAGAACGCCGGTATGTGCTAACGGCTGCATCAGGCTAACGAGAGCCGTTTGGGAATCGCCACTACGCCCCGTCAACCAGTCCACGCCCTGCGCAAATGAATCGCGGCATTCGTCACTCAACGTCGGATCGATGCTTAGCAGGAACCCCAAAGCCGCCACGGCATGAATCGACCGGCCACCGCCGGAAATCTCTTCGCACAGCTCCCGCGCCATCGCGGCGCTCTGCTGGGTGGACAACCCTTCGGCGAGCACCCAGTGATAAAAGGCGATCGACAGCGGGCCCGCAGTCGTCAGTGTCTCGGCCTGGCCCGCTACTGCACGCAGCGCCTCCTGCAGCATCGGATTGCCGGCGCTCATAGAAACCACCGCGTTGTGCCGATCTTGCCGAGCATCACACTCGGACTCCACCGGCTACCCAAACGATCAAGCCGCCCTAAGAGGCCCGCGACAAGGTCGGAGTAGTAGATGGTGACCGGCATCGCCGCCGGCAGGAAGCTACGCCAGGAATGGTTCGAAAACCAATACACCTGCTTGGTGAGATAGATGATGTCCGTGAACGTCGAATCGCGATGCAGGCTTAGCAGTAGCGGTTTGGGTAAACCATCCGTCGGGCGCTTGAGCTGCTGGGGCCCCGTCAACGTCAACAACGTCTCGTTGTGCCCGACTTCCGCAAAGAGGCCTCGAACCGGCGTCTTCTCTCCCCTACCCTTGGTCCCGATGGAATCATCGTCAAACAGCAGATACGGATGGTCCTGTTTGACGTGCAGGAAGGCGAACTGCAGATCGAACTCAGAGAACTCCTTCAACGCTGCCTTGACCGATTCGACCTCCGTATTGCGCATCGGCTTGAACGCATGAACGATCACACGTACCGAATCGCCCTTGATCCAGTTCATCTCGTTGCGCACGCGCAGAAGAGTTGCCTGCAATGATTCGGTCAGGGCCTCGCCGTACTTCGACATGGGAACGGCGTTCGACAGATTCGACAGCAGATAGCCGCCGTCGCCGCGAAAGACGCTGGTAATGCCGACAATTCTTTCTTTCCTGGAAAAGCGGGATTCGCCAATCGCGGCGCTGCCCAGGCCGATGACCACCTCGTGTGCGATGCCCTTGTCCGACTTGATCAGCCAAGGAATGCCGCCGAGCTTGGCATAGACCGCAAGGGCGAGATTGCTGAGGGTGTAGGCGAGACTGGCCGGTGCCATCGAGAACGTCTCGAACGCTACGAACTGCGTGGGGATCTGGTTGGAGAGAAACGCCGCCTTGGCCACCAGATACGGATTCTTCTGCGGCGCCAACTGGCGTGAATCCCGCTCGGTCTGCACCAAGGCCAGATGCCAGGGCATACCCTCGGCGCCCATCCGGACTGCTTTGGAAGCAGCCGCATGGTAGGCGTCGGCCGTGAACGCATCCGCCTCCACGAACGTCAGGTTGATGTCCTGCAGTCCGTAGATGCCGAGAAACCCTCGACCGAATGGCAATGACTTGCCGTCAACCGACAGGCCGTCCCGAAACTTCCGAAGGAACAGTTCAAATTGACCACGCCGCGCGCGGTCGCAGATCACGCAGACATTCGGTCGTGTGGGCGTGAAGACGTGCCGGCTGTAGGGGCCGAACTTGCTTAGACCAACCGCTGCCCGCGACTCCGACTTGAGCGTGCCGGCGTCGAAAACATAGGTCGGCGTCGTGCCCTCGGTGAAACGGGGGAAGTTCTGCGCGTCTTTCTCGCTCAGCAGGTTGCCGATGCCAACGCTGAGACCTTCTTGCAGCTCGATCTCGCCGAGGCCGCGGAGCCAGTCCGAAATGCGGGCAATGTGCTCCATACGCGCACGCCCTCTGCTGTTCTCGAACACGATCTCATCGATCTTGCCCTGCACCCTGCCCGACGTGTTCCGCGTGACGTGTTGCAGCAGGTGCCGAAGATTCTCAGGTGAGGCCTCCAGGTACAGCTCGTCGAGTGGAAGCAACTCCTCCACATTCTGAAACCGCTCGGACAGGCGCGCGTGGCCGTCCGTGATGGCCCCGACTCGGCCCACCAGCCGGCGATAAGGCAGCATGCGCACATCTTCGACCGGCACCAGGCGCTCGACCGTCAACCCTTCCAGCCGAACGCCTCGCCCATGCAAGACGGCAAGACTGGTTGCGCAGGTCTTCTGTATCTCAATGTCCCACAAAAGACCGAGTGGTTCTGCGTCCGGCAGCTTTAGCGAGCGAATCGCGATCAAGACGCGCGACTGCAGATGAAGATGCCGGTCGGCTTCGGTGAAGCCCGTCGGCAAGGTGCGACCAACCGTGGTAATCGGGTTATAGCGCGCCACCAGTCGTCGATTGGAACTGAGCAACGTCACGAGACGTTGTTCGAGCAGCGGACGAATGAGCGAAGCGTTCTCAACTACCGAAACAACCTTCTCTTCGCCAATAGGCGTAGCGCCCAATGCAAGCGGCAGCGCCACGATCTGATCCGAGCGACGGGTGACGGCGTAGTGCGCGCGGTGCTCGTCACGCAATTCCCGGAATTGCTGCGCGTCCTTGAACGGCAAGGTCTGCAGCCGAATGGCATCGCCGCGCACCCGCAACGGCGTGAAATTGAGCTGCAGCTGTCGTCCCATAAGCCGTCACATCCTCTTGTGTTGTCGGATCAGCATCCGAATTTTTAGGATTGATTTCTCGATGAACCACATCCTGCGCATCCGCCAGGACGGCTTCCCGAAGCCGTTGTCGATCCCACCAATAAGCGCTTCGACAATCTGGCGGTTCTTGCCAGGATAGATGCCGTTTTCGTGCAACATGACCAGTAGCGGCTCAATCGAGACGGCGCTGGAATAACCAGTCTCCGCGTCCTTGCCGTCCATCACGAGCGCTTCGACAAGCACCCCCAGCAAAAAGCCATATTCACTCAATACGGGGCCGCCGCTAAAACCGCCCCTGGCAGGACACGAGACAATGAAATGCGGGTGCGGTCCACTGTATTTGTCCACCACCGCGTTGACCTCTCCTTCCGACGCCAGGAGCACAGCGTGCTGCGAAAACGGAATCGGCGGATATCCCATGAGTAGCACTTTCGATAGCACTAACTCGTCGCCGATCCAGTCATCCAGATGCCCACCGATCTCGATATGGTCCGTTTGTACAAAGCCTTTCGGTGAGCCATGAATCGTCGTCATATGCAGGTAGTGCGACAGATCCAGATCGGTCTTCATCAAGGCCAGATCGATGCGATCGTCCTTGTTGAAGATCACCGACTGCACGGTCAATGGCACTGACGCATACTCGGACACCACTTCCTGCACGACACCATCGCGCAGCACATGGGCCGCCGTGACAAGCCAGCCTTCACCAATGTGGAAGGCGGTGCCGGTACTCAAATCGCCAATCGGCGTCTGCACCGTGATACGCGCCAAGGCTGGCTTATAGCTTTGGAATAGCGCCCGCAGGTCCATAACCGTCAGCCTGGTTACGGGATCAAGGTCAGCAAAACCTGCTGAGCGACGCCACTGGTGGCGCCGGGGAACCACCCCGGCGCGGCCACGGTGAAGCCGCCGGCGACGACCGGCTGATACGGATCGGTCGTGATGTCGATCTCGTAGTAACGCAACTGATTGCCAAACTTCCCCAGCGCAACACCCGTCACTGAGGCGGCACCGGCTTTGCGCAAGAAGGCCGCGGCAACGCCAAACGACACCCCGTAGGTCGTGCAGTCATCCACGACGATCACATGCTTTCCGACCAATCGTCCGCTCTGTTTGTAGAACGGGTTCAGATGAACGGTCAGAATTTGGCCGGTCGGATCGGTTCGATCACCGCCACCGCCCGCCGAGCGCTTCGGCGAAGGGGTGTGACGGATGAACAGCGGCTCATCCCGCTTGGAGAAGCGAACGCGGGAAACCGTCGTCCGCAAGCGATGCGTGAAATCGCTGAGGATCTCGTCATCGTCGTTCGCACTCTTCGACGACGGATAGACGCCCCATACCAGTCCATCCAGTTCGTTCACTTTTTCCATGAGCAGCGAACGCGAGGTGACGGCCAGCAAGGCATTCAGTCTCCCGCCGCCACCTTTGACGGTGGCGGTCAGCCGCTGCGCAAACAGTTGCTGCGTGACGTCCTTGCCAAGGCCGGACAAGTCGCTGAGCGCACGCACGCGATAGCGGCCGGCGTCGCCTGCATACCACCACTGTCCCGACCAGCCGGCCGTCAGGTTGATGATCTCTTGCAGCTGCGCGGCATTGTCCACGCGAATGCCCAGTGAGGCGACCTGCGGTGCTGCCGACCATCCGGCTGCCACGAGAATCGCACCGCCGTTCTTGCCCATCTGGACGTCTTCGTCCTTTGCCGCGAGAACCAGCGCATCGAAGGGATTGAGCGCAAACTTCTTGGCGTTCTGCGACACGATCTCGCCCGATTGCCGCCCTCGACTTTGCAGGAACTGAACGCCGCTGGTGCCAAACGCACCGTTGAACCAGGCCGGTTCCCCATGATTGGAAATCAAGCCCACGGGATTGCCCGCCGCCTTGGCGTTGATCAACACCTGGGCGAGTTGCGGGTCGGGCTGGCCATTACGCAGGACGGCGTCCGGAGAGGTCATGACGATCAGCATGTGGGGTGTCCCTTGTCCTGTTCTTAGATGCTGTCAAAATCCAAGTCCACCGACTTGGGCGCTCGCCGCGCGAGGAACAACCCGACGATGCGTGCCTCGGGAAATCGCCGCTCCAGCACTTGCTTCACCGCCTTGAAATGGCAGCCTGTGGTGAGCACGTCGTCCACGACAAAAATGGTCTGGGGGGCCGGCTCGGCCAAGCTCTCGTCGAGTTGATAGTTGGCCACCAGTTCGTCGGGCGTCGGGCGCGTGTCCGACAGATGGGCCGCCGCCGACGATTCGCGCTGGACGACCAGTTCGCGGATGTCGGTGTGACGCCCCTTGCAGACGGCCTGCAGCAATTGCAGCATGCGATCGTCGTATAGCGGATCGCTCTTCGCCTTCGACGGCGGAATCGGGACGAAGGTGATTTCGGCGTCGGCCTTGATCGCGGCACGAAAGATTGCCGCTGCCTGCAGGATCGCGCGCTCTTTGTATTGCCACTGCGCGGTTCCACGCTTGTCCATGGACTTCTTGAAGTTGAGGATCAGCTGGTTGGTCTCGCTGTAGGCATGCCCTTCGCCCGCAGTGTATTCACCTGCGTAGTAGCAAATGTCCTGCGCGTCCAGATAGTGATGATCCGGAAGTGTCAGGGCATCGATCTTGAGTACGCGCTTAGCCAAGAGCTGCCCTGATGTCGTCGATGCCGGTGACGCGAATGGCCCCTTGATCTTGGAACTTGGCCGGCCATGTCAGCTTTGGATTGCGAAAGCAGTTGTCCAGAATGAACAACTTGCGACCCTGCTGCAGGGCCGCGCGTGCCTGCGCCAGGGTGCCCGACGTATCGCTGGCTTCGACGATGACCGTTGCCTGCGCGAGCGCTGACATCGTGACATTGCGTTCCGGGAAGAACAGGCGGTTGCTACGGTAGTCCTGGGTCGAGTAGCGCCAGATCGGCACCTGGCTCACCAGCAAGAATTTCTCGGCAATCAGGTCTTGCAGCGCCCGGTTCTCGGGCGGGTAGTACTCGGTAATCGGTGTACCGATCACGGCGATCGTGCTGCCGCCGTTGTCAATGGCCGTCGTGTGTGCCGCGGTGTCCACGCCTTTGGCCAAACCGGAGACGATGGTGTAGCCGTCTTGGACCAGCAGCTTCACCAACTTGCGGGTTCGGCGCAGGCCGTCGTCGGAGACGCTGCGCGAGCCAACGATGGCGATCCGCTTGGGCGAGTCGATCAGATCCCACCAGCCTCGGTAGTACAAGAGTTCGACGGGATGGGCGGCATCGCGCAACCGATCGGGGTAGTCTTCCGCTCCATGCACACGCACACCAAAATCGTGAATCTTCGCGTGCGCAATCTGGTCTCGCACCCGCCGTAGCGCCGTGTCAATTTCCTCTTCCGAGACCAGCTCGGAGGGCATCGCATTCGGACTATCGCGGAAGCAGTCAGCGATAGTCTTGAACGTCGCTTTTTGATGCGCCCACAACGCCTCGTACGCCGCCATCTCCCGAGACGGTGAAATCGGTTTGTTGCTCAGTACTGCGTCAATGTCATTCATCGCTTGACTGATCTCCATAGACGCGCCAATCAACGCTTCGGCGAAAATCGAAACGGCACGACGTTGCTGTCCGTGGCAATCGGTGCGTCCGCGCTGCTGGGCACTGAACGTAACCGAGCCAGTTGCACAACCTTGGGCTTGCCCTGGAAGTACCCTTCCGATAAGCCAGCCAGCATCTCGATGTCATGGGCCGCCAAGCCAATGTGCCTGGGGATCGAGTCAAGCGGCATCACGTTTTCCTCGACGAGCAGATCGATCGTTCGACGCAGCAGGCGCGGCCGCTCGGGCGGCCTATCGCCGTCGCCCGGCTCGGACTTCGCGCCCCAACGGGCGGACCGACGTTTGAACAGCGACTGCGCCGCTTCTTCATCCAGAATCTTCAGCGCACGCAAACGCATCACGATCGCAGCGACGGACACACCCCATCTGCGTTTGAGCAAGAGAAGATCGTCCAGCGTCACCGGCGTGCGAACTTCATTGGCAAACGTTTCGGCCGGCAGCAGGAATGCGCCCGCAAAGCGATGGGCTTGCTGTTCCAGTTGCTTATGACGGTCTCGCTCGGTCGGCCGGGGAATGAACCGATGCAGGATCAGGTGGCCAAGTTCGTGCGCCAAGTCGAAACGGCTTCGATAGCCGTTATCCTTGTCGGCCGAAAGCAAGACCAGCGGGCGCCCCAGCGCATCGCTCCATGCCGACAGGCCCTCGATCTGCGAGATGCCCGTTTCCTCGCGGATCAGGACCACCCCAGCGCCTTCAATGGCCAGCGCCAGGTCGGGCACCGCCGTACGACCGATACGCCAAAGATCGCGGCATTCGCTCGCCGCCAGTTCAATCTCGTCAGGCGTGATCTCATCGGGCTCCTTGAACTGCCGGGTCGGCAAATTCAGCGCCGGGTAGTCCACGAACTCGGACAACGCGAGCGCGACGTCCTGTGCCCACTCCATGCGCGCTTCCAGCATCGCGCGTGCCGCCACGTGGGCGGACGCGTTACTGCGAAACAGCGGCAGCGACACCTTGGCCGAGGGCGCGCGCGTGAACCATTCGGGCGTGACGTTGACCACGCCGGCAAGGCGCTCCAGGGTTTCCCGCTCGGGCGCCTGATTGCCCGACCGCCATTTGCTGACCGTCGCAGGCGACACGCCGACCAGCGAGGCAAGTTGCGCTTGGCTCAAACGCCTCGCGGCAAGAATCTGACTGAGGCGCTCGCTTTCAAAACCTTGAATACCACCGCGGCTCATGACGCGCTGCCATCGTTGCCCTGCTTCTTGATCTTCTTGAGCTTGGGCTTGGCCAAATCGTCCTGCGCCGCCGGCTTTTGTTCATACCGCTGCAGGAACGTATTCAGTGGTTCCTTGAACAGCCAGCCGCGCATCTCGCGGTCCGGTACCGCAATCTGGATCGACACGGGCGACTCTGGCTGGATGTGCAGCGAGCCCGAGAAGCACGCCACGAAAAACGCGACCGCATCGGCGGGCGCTGTGTATTGATCGAACAATTCCGGTTGCACCAACGGCTCGATAGCCTTGTTCGCATAGGACATCTGGCGGCGCGTGTGGCTACGTCGGCCGTTGATCCAGAAGCCGTCCGGGATGTTGAACCTGGCCAGGGTGAACACCCCGGCTCGGCCGCTGACGATACCGTTACCGCGAATAGCGGTTGGCGAAGCCTCGCCCATCTCCAGCGCCCGATGAAACGCCTCGTTCATGTGGAAATGCCGCAGTTGACCCACGACATGGGGCAAGTGACCTTCGTCCATGCCTTTGGATGCGGCGTGCGCGCGCTGGGCGCCGACGGTCAAGGCTTCCTCGATGCCCATGACCAACTCGCGCGGCAGGCTGCGCTGCAAAAGGTCGGGGATTGTGTCTACGGGCGACTGGGCCATTCGTCCTCCAAAGATCAGATTTCGCTGATCGGTATTTTACTACCAAAAAGTTTCGTTT
Source organism: Burkholderia sp. BCC1993 (assembly GCF_905339865.1). Classification (NCBI taxonomy): domain Bacteria; kingdom Pseudomonadati; phylum Pseudomonadota; class Betaproteobacteria; order Burkholderiales; family Burkholderiaceae; genus Burkholderia; species Burkholderia sp. BCC1993. The sequence continues at coordinate 180,294 of NZ_CAJPGZ010000019.1, forward strand.
AGCACGAAAAACTACGCGAATGATTGCCTCCATGGCAAGCACGGGAGCTTCCATCCCTTGAAAAGTGTCAGAAATTCATCCATACTTCTACCAGTTAGGAGATTCCCACCATGCAAACCCTCGCCAAACAAGTTCTGGAGCACGCCGCCGGATTGCCGGAGGGCACACCCTTGGTCGCCAAGGAACTGCTCCATCTGGGAACCCGGGCGGCGGTAGACCAGGTGCTGTCTCGACTCGTCCAGCGCGGCACCCTGCTGCGCGCCGGCCGTGGCATCTATGTCCTTCCGGTGGAGAGCCGTTTCGGTTCTCGCGCCCCCTCGGCCTCCAAAATGGTCGAGGGACTGGCCCACCAACGCGGCGAAACCATCGTGTCGCATGGTGCGGCGGCGGCCAACGCGCTGGGCCTCACCACGCAAGTGCCCGTGCGCTCCGTCTACCTGACCTCCGGCCCCAGCCGCCGTTTGAAGCTGGGGGCCCAGACCGTCGAATTCCGGCACGCGCCGGTATGGCAGTTGATCTTTCCTGGTCGCGCTGCCGGTGATGTCGTGCGGGCGCTGGCCTGGCTGGGGCCAGAGCGCGCGGGTGAAGCGCTGCGCACGCTACGCACCAAACTGCCGCCGGCCGAGATAAAGGAAGTCGCATCGGCACGTGCGCGCCTGCCGACATGGATGGCGAAGGAAGTGAGCGCGCTGGTGTCACATGGCTAAGTTCTTCGATCTTTCTGTCGATGAACGGCTGGAAGCCCTGGCCCAGGCGGCCGATGCTTCCGGCCGGCCTCCCCACCTGCTGGAAAAGGATGTCTGGGTGGTGTGGGTTCTCCGTCACCTCTTCGCCGCACCCTACGCGCCGCATCTCATATTCAAGGGCGGCACCTCGCTGTCGAAGGCCTACGGCGTCATCCGTCGTTTTTCCGAGGACGTGGATCTCACCTATGACATCCGCGCCATCGCCGGCGATCTGATCGGCAAGGCCGACACGCCCCTTCCTGCCAGCAAGAGCCAGGAAAAGAAATGGACCAAGGAGATTCGCACCCGGCTGGCTGAATGGGTGACGGCCGACGTCGTCCCGCAGCTTCAGCAGGACCTGGAGCAGCAGGGCCTGCCCGCCAAGGCCCGCGCCGAAGGCGACAAGGTGTTCATCGACTACACGCCGCTGGCGTCAGGAACGGGCTATGTGCGGCCGGCGGTCATGCTCGAATTCGGCGCGCGCTCCACCGGAGAGCCATGCGAACCGCGCGTGGTCCGCTGCGACGCTGCCGCGCACCTGCAAGGCGTGGAATTTCTCGAGGCGACGCCGCAGGTGATGCGCGCCGAGCGGACCTTTTGGGAAAAAGCCACCGCGATCCACGTGTTTTGCGCGCAAGGGGTCTTTCGTGGTGGCGAGCGCTTTGCGCGTCACTGGCACGACGTAACGCGTTTGGACGCCGCCGGCTTCGCTGACGCGGCGATCGCCGACAAGGCACTCGCGAAGGCCGTGGCCGATCACAAGAGCATCTTCTTCGCAGAAAAAAGCTCGTACAACGCATCGATCGACTACCACGCCGCGGTCTCGGGCGGGCTGTGCCTGGTACCCAACGACGGGGCCTTGGCCAAGTTGGCCACCGACTACCAGCACATGGTCGATGACGGGCTGTTCCTCGATGAGGTCGAATCGTTCGACGCCCTCCTCCAGCAATGCCAGGCCATTCAACAGAAGGCGAATGCGGTATGAGACGCAGCCGATCAGCCCCCCCCCGAAACAGTCAGCTCACGGCAGGCAGCTCATGGCCGGCATCTCTTCCATTGAACGACGCAAGCTGGAACGCCTGTTCCGTACGGGCGGTGGGTACACGCGGCGCTACGGTGAAGGCGTGCTCCAGACCACGAACGCCGCTTCTTCGGAAGCGGCGGCGGCAAAAGCCGAAGTGGGAAGAAAATCCCTCGCCGCAAGGCGTGCCGGTTCGATTCCGGCCTCGGGCACCAATTCGGAAGCCGATCCTGCTTATGCAGGAGCGCTTTTTTCGTTAGTCCGAGCACTGCTGCCGTTCTATTAGACCGCTTCTTGCTTCCCGACCTGAGCGCGTACTTCATTCACAAGCCTTTGCCAGCGTCGTCTTGGCTGTCAAAGTCATCCTCGTCAGCCAGCTCTGCCTCAACATACTGCTCGTACTTCCGCTGGTAGCCGATAGCGGGGATCTTATTGACGTACTTCGTGGGCTGCGCGATTAGAAGTGGACTTGCTTTCACCAAAATAGAGCCGTCATCTTGCTCGTCTACGGTTCGGACTAGACAATAGATGATGTAGCGATTTTTCCCGCCGATCCGACCAATTGCGGACATCGACATCAGGAAGATCGGATCGAGAATCCACTCGATACGAAGATTCTTGCGGGAGTAATGCATCACTACTGGTGGTGTCGAAGCAGTGATAGGCAAGTCTGGCTTCTTCGCATACACGCCGCCTATGAAGAAGGCATATTCCCCTTCAGTCGCCTTAAGCTGCGGTCGCCCCGCAGACGCTGCGGCGTCTAAATCGACAAAGTCAACGGTTTTTGCGATCTCCTGCATCAGTTGCTTGTAGTGCTCCGTCTCTTGATGCGTAAGCGCTCGACACGTACCGTCTGTTCATGAGGGCGCGGCACCGGCAATCTGATTCCCATCAGATGTAATGGGAATCAGATTGATGAAGCCAGTGGTGCATGGAAGACAACCGGGATCGAAGAACTACACGAAGGAGTTTCGGGAAGCGGTTGCTGCCGAAGCGAACGATCCGAATCGCTCGATTGCCGAGGTAGCGCGTGCGCACGGCTTGAACGCCAATATGGTCGCGCAGTGGCGAAGAAGCTTACTCGATACGCAACCTGCACCGTCAGTACCAAACATCGCGCTGCTACCGGTTGATGTGGTCGATCTGCCTGCGAAAGACATCCCACATCACGCTCTGCCGCAAACGCCGGACGTGTCGGCGAGCCCGGCGATGCCGCCAGGCTGTGAAATCGAGATCGAGGTCGGCAAACGACGTATTCGTATCCGCGGTGTGTCGCAGGAGTTCGCCGAACAGTATTTGCGAGACTGTCTGAAGTGATCCCGCCGAACACGCGAATCTGGATCGCGGCGGGCGTCACAGACATGCGTTCCGGCTTCAACTCATTGGCCGCGAAGGTGCAAACCGTGCTGGAGAAGGATCCCTACAGCGGGCACGTGTTCGTGTTCCGGGGTAAGCGCGGCGACTTGCTGAAGTGCTTGTGGTGGTGCGACGGTGGCCTGTGCCTGCTCTCGAAGCGCCTCGAGAAAGGACGTTTCGCGTGGCCGCGCGCCGATGCCGGTGTTGTTGCGCTGACGACCGCTCAGCTCGCGCTCTTGCTCGAAGGTTTCGATTGGCGGCAGCCGATCGATGCGGTACGCCCGCGAAGCGCATTGTAAACGTTCATTACGCGTGGAGAGCTTGTGGGTGGCGTCGTGTAAGCTCACCGCATGTCCGCTGCTCCCACCGATCTCCCCGACGACATTGAAGCGCTGAAGGCGATGGTCGCCAGCTTGCGCGAGCAGCTCTCGTCGCGCGCGATCGAGATCGAACATCTGAAGCTGACGATTGCCAAGCTGCGCCGGATGCAGTTCGGCCGAAAATCGGAGAAGCTGGATCGCCAGATCGAACAGCTTGAATTGCGGCTGGAAGACCTGCAGGCCGATGAAGGCTCGGTCGATATGGCCGCGGTTGCTGCAGTGAAACGGCCGAGTCGCGAAGGTGTCGGGCGCAAGCCGTTGCCCGATCACCTTGAGCGCGAAGAGCGCATCCATCTGCCCGCCGATGATGACTGCCCCGATTGCGGCGGGCAACTCAAACCGCTGGGCGAAGACGTCGCGGAACAGCTCGAATACGTCCGGGCGCACTTCCGCGTGATTCGCCACCGCCGTCCGAAGCTGGCCTGCGCATGCTGCGATCGCATCGTGCAGGCCGCGGCACCGAGTCGACCGATCGATCGTGGCATCCCGGGTCCGGCGCTGCTCGCGCACATCGCCGTGTCGAAGTTCGCGTACCACATCCCGCTGCATCGCCAGGCAGTCATGTACGCGCGCGACGGCGTCGAGATCGATCCGGGTGCGATGGGGTATTGGATGGGGAGCATCACGGCGCTGCTTGCACCGGTGGTCAACACCGTCCGCCTATACACGTTAGCCGGCGGCAAGGTTCACGGGGACGACACGCCGCTGCCAGTGCTGGCGCCCGGCAACGGTCGCACAAAGACAGGACGCCTGTGGGTCTACGTGCGCGATGATCGGCCGAGCGCTTCCGAAGAGCCGGCATCAGTCTGGTTCGCCTACACGCCCGATCGACGGGGCGAGCATCCCCAGCAGCATCTTGCAGACTTCACCGGCGTGCTGCAGGCCGATGCGTTTGCCGGCTATGCCGAGTTGTATCGCGGCGGCACCATCCAGGAAGCTGCCTGCATGGCCCACGCTCGCCGAAAGATCCATGATCTACATGCCGTCCACCCCAATGCGTTAACGGAGGAAGCGCTGCACCGGATCGGCGCGCTCTACAAGATTGAGGAGCAGATCCGTGGCAAACCACCTGATGAGCGGCACAGTGTGCGCCAGGCGCGAGCGGTGCCGCTGCTCGACGACATGAAACGCTGGTTCGAAGCAACGCTCGCCACGCTCTCTGCAAAATCCGACACGACCAAGGCGATTCAGTACGCGCTGAATCGCTGGCCGGCGCTCATCTACTACTGCAGCGACGGGCGTGCGGAAATCGACAACCTGATCGCCGAGCGAGCACTGCGCGGCGTTGCCCTCGGCAGACGGAATTACTTGTTCGCCGGCGCCGACTCCGGTGGCGAACGTGCCGCCGCGATGTATAGTCTGATTGGCACGGCGCGCTTGAACGGCATCGATCCCGAGGCGTATCTCGCCTACGTGCTTGAGCGCGTCGCTGACCATCCGATCAACCGCATCGACGAGTTGTTACCGTGGAACGTGGCGTCGTCGTTGCCCTCTACTGCCCGCGTCGAGCCTATCCGATAGCATCGCGCTCCCGTCGTCAACGATCTACGCTACGGTGCTGGTCGAGTGCTTACCTTGATGCGTTATGTAGTCAAAGAGATAGCGTCCGCCGGAGAGATTCGTCTGTACATACTTCTGGTCAAATGAACCGTCAGCCTTCAGTATGCCTACGCGCTTCAGACCGCCCGTTAGATCAGTGTTCGGGATTTTCTTGAACAGTCGGACGCATAGTTCCTCAATACGTTTTACATTGACGTAGTCAATTGCGTCATCGCTCACGTCAATCTTTTGCGCGGCTCGTTGAGCATTCGCAATTTCAACGCTCTTCTCCCAAGAAGCCTTCGCCCGTCTGATCTGGTCATCGGTCAAGCGTAGCGTAAGCCCCCCTTGGTGCGCCAAATCGTGATCAGTCGGACAGAGAACCGCCAGGTTCGTATAACTGTTGTCCTGCGTCTTCTCATACTCAACTATGTGGTGGATGATGTACGCAGGGCTCTTCACACCCTTACATGCACAGCAAACGAAGTTACTGGATTCGAGAAGCAACTGTGCGACGTCAGGGTCGATCGCTGCGCGCCGCACCGCGACGGCAAGATCTTTCGCCTCACTTTCAGACAGGCCGTACTTGGACACCATGTCTTTCTGGCTAAGCACTCGTGCCTTGGAAACTGTGAGCCC